>JBJTSJ010000450.1:0-8859 GCA_046076605.1 Tabrizicola sp. | reverse complement strand
CTCGAACCGCTCCGCCACCCGACCATCCCCCGGCACCTTCCTTGCCAGCGCCGCCTCGGCCGCCGGATACCGGTCCAGGATCGTCACCCGCCCCTCCCCCAGCTTCGGCTCCACCTTTTCCGATAAGACCCGGCTCAGCATGTCCGACCAGGTATCATCCGATGCTCGCCGCACCCCGATCCGGTCCAACTCCGCCCCGAGTACCTCGGCATCCGTCGACCCTTCCGCCCGGATCGACGCCATCAGGTCCACCCCGGCATGCGCCGCGAAAGCCTCCGCCACCGACACCCTTTCCGGCTCAAGAAATGGATCGCAGGCCCGATCCCGGAACCGCAGCACCGAGGCCCCCGCTTCCCGCGCGGCGGCCCGCAGGAAGGCCATCACGTCGGTCATCAGGACCTCATAGCCCTCCCCCACCCGATACCACTCCAGCATCGTGAACTCCGGGCTGTGCAGCGCCCCCCGTTCCCGGTTCCGCCAGACGTGAGAGAAGGCATGTATCCGGGTTTCCCCGGCCGCGAGGAGCTTCTTCATCGCGAACTCGGGCGAGGTGTGGAGGTACATCTGCCGGGGCAGCCCGTCATTCCCGATCGCCTCGGTCGCGAAGCCGTGCAGGTGCGCCTCGTTCCCCGGGCTGATCGCCAGCGCCGCCGGGTCGACCTCGGTGAAACCTTCCCCTGCCAGCCAGCCCCGGATCGCGGCCTGGATGCGGTTGCGGGTCATCAGGATCGGGCGGCGGTCGGCGTGGCGCGACGGGCTCCACCAAGGTGATGCGGGATTCATCTGGAAATTCCGGTCGGGATGGGTTACGGGCGCGGGCAGATGCGGGTCCAAAGGGACCGCGCCCCCCGATATAACAAGGACCCGACCTTTGAAAGTCATCGCCTCCTCGCTCCGCAAGGGCAACGTCGTCGAGATGGACGGCAGGCTCTACGTCGTGCTGACCGCCTCGAACTTCCACCCCGGCAAGGGCACCCCGACGACCTCGGTCGACATGCGCCGGATTTCGGATGGGGTGAAGGTCTCGGAACGCTGGCGGACCACGGAAATGGTCGAGAAGGCCACCGTGGACGAGCGGGAATATGACTTCCTGTACGAAGACGGCGAGGGCTTCCACTTCATGGATCCCGTCAGCTACGATCAGGTCGTCGTCACCGAGGACGTGATGGGCGCCAACAAGCCCTACCTGCAGGAAGGGATGAAGTGCTACGTCAAGACCTTCGACGGGATCCCGATTGCGCTGGAGGTTCCGCAGAAGATCACCGTCGAGATCGTCGAGACCGAGCCGGTCACCAAGGGGCAGACTGCGTCCTCGTCCTACAAGCCCGCGATGACCGACAACGGGCTGCGGGTCATGGTGCCGCCCCATATCGGGCCGGGCACGCGGATCGTCATCAACACCGACGACGACAGCTACGTCGAGCGCGCCAAGGACTGACCTGTCCACGGTGGACAAACGCCGCGATCCTTGACTTATCAAGGGCTTGGTCGCGGACGTTAGGAAAGTGGAAACCATTGGAAAGGCACGTCGCAAGGCGTGCCTTTTTTGCTTTGTCGGGGGCCGCAAAGGGCTATGCTGCGGGCAAAGGGGAGACTGCGATGCCCGGGGATCATGACGCCTACAAGCCTGCCGAAATCGCCGCGCTGATCGAGACGGCGGGGGTGGCAAAGGCGGCCCTGCCCCAGCACCGGATGGCGACGCTGGCGATGCTGGCCGGGGCCTTCATCGGCTTTGGCTCGGCCTTCTGGTGCATGGCGATGGCGGGGGCGGACCCCGGTTTCGGGCCGCAAAGGGTGCTGGGCGGCATGGTCTTTGCGCTGGGGTTGATCCTGGTGGTGGTGGGCGGGGCGGAACTGTTCACCGGGAACGCGCTGATGGTGATGGCGGCGGTGGACCGGCGGATCACGCTGGGGGCGCTGCTCCGCAACTGGGGAATTGTCTATGTCGGAAACCTGATCGGCGCGGTCGGGCTGGCGGTGGCTTTCGGAATGTCCGGGCTACTGGACGGTCCGATGGGAGCGGTGGCGGCAAAGGCGGCGACAGCGAAGGCCGGGCTGCCCCCGCTGGAGGCCTTCGTTCGGGGCGCGCTTTGCAACGCGCTGGTTTGTCTGGCGGTCTGGCTGAGTTTTGCGGCGCGGACGGCGACGGACAAGATCCTGGGGGTGCTTTGGCCGGTTGCGGCCTTCGTCACGCTGGGGCTGGAGCATTCGGTGGCGAACATGTTCCTGTTCCCGGCGGGTCTTTGGGCCGGGTCGGAGGCCCCGATGGCTGGGATTCTTGGGAACCTGGCCTGGGTGACGCTGGGCAATATCGTCGGTGGCGCGGGGGGTGTCGCGCTGGCCTACCGCTATGCCTATGGCGCGATGCGGGGGTGAGGGCGGTGGGCGCTTCGCCCACCCTACAGGCGGGTCGAGGGAGTCGGGGTGAACCCCGACCTACGGGGCCAGTTCGCCGGCCTCGATGCGGAAGGGCAGGATGTTGCCGGGGGGCGGCAAGGGGCAGATCGCGAAATCGGTGAAGGCGCAGGGCGGGCTGATCGCGCGGTTGAAGTCCAGGGTGATTTCCGTGTCTGTCGGGTCCTCGCCAAAGAGGAATCGCGCTGCCGGATAGGTCTCGCCCGCCGTGGCATCGCGGAAGACGAACATCGGCTTGCCCGCCTTCCAGTGCGTGGGCGTGAGGGTGACGGTCTTGCCCTGATGCTGGAAGGTGGCACGATGGGTCAGCGTCACGGCAGCCATGGAGCCGTCTTTCATTGCAACTTCAGCGGTCTCTGGGGCGAAGCTCTCCCACTTCGCGCGGAGGGTCCAGTCCGGATTGTCCGGAACGTGGCGCAGTGTCACAGTCGGAGTCACCGTCAGGTCGCGGACGCGGAGCGCGGGCACACCGTCTACGGTGTGGATTTCCAGAAGGAACGGATCAACGCGCAGTTGCGGGAAAGCGTCGGGGACGGGTTGGAACGGCTGAGCCGCCTCCTCGGGATAGGCAAAAGTGGCGCCGCTGGCCGTGATCTCCAGCGTGCCGAGGAAGTCAGGCCCGGAAGGAAGCTGGATCTCATGTCCCGCACCGACGAGGTGGCGACCTGGGGTAAGCTCGATCCGTGCGACGAGGTTCAGCCAGCCGTCGGGCGCAGTCAGGGCGGCGAGGCGGGCGGCGCGCCAGTCTGCCAGGGGGAGCATCAGGCCGCCTCGAAGGTGATCTTCCGGCGCAGGAATTGGGTCGCCTTGTTCGAGACATAGGCCGGATCGCCGGTGGTCAGGAACTTCGACTGCGTGCCGGACCCTGCAAACTGCGGACGGCGTTGCAGGTAGTCGGCGAGGGATTCGGCGACGAGGTTTGCCTGGCTGTAGACCTTCACGCCCTGCCCCAAGGCATCGGCAAAGACCTTCTCCATCAGCGGATAATGCGTGCAGCCGAGGATCGCGGCCTCGGGCGTGGGCATGCGGCGTTTCAGGGCCTCGACATGGGAGCGGACGAGGGCCTCGGCGAGGATCTCGTCACCCTGTTCGATGGCATCGACCACGCCGCCACAGGGCTGGGCCTCGACGTCGACGCCGATGGCGCGGAAGGCAAGCTCGCGCTGGAAGGCGCGAGAGGCGACGGTGGCGGGGGTCGCGAAAAGCGCCACGTGCTTGACGGCGACCTCACGCGGGGGGGAGTTGTCGCCCCACTGTCGCTCGGTCAGCGCCTCGATCAGCGGCACGAAGACGCCGAGGACGCGCTTGTCGGCCGGCACCCAGGTTTCCTGCATCTGCTTCAGCGCGGCGGCCGAGGCGGTGTTGCAAGCGAGGATCACCAGATCGCAGCCCTCGGCCCAAAGCCTTTCGGTGGCCGCACAAGTCAGGTTGAAGATGTCGTCGGCGGTGCGGACGCCGTACGGCGCGTGGGCATTGTCGCCGAAATAGACGAAAGGCGTATCGGGAATGCGCTTTGTCAACGCATCAAGAACAGTCAACCCGCCGAGGCCCGAATCGAAAACGCCAACTGCCATGCCTGCCCCTACCCGCTCGCGGCCCAATCCCCGCGCGCTTTGCCTTTTCAGCGATCATAGGACGGAGTGACGGGGGGCGAAAGGGCCAAGCGGCGGATCGCAGGGTCGGGGAAGGCGGGGTTTACTTGCATGGGGCTATCCCTATCTAGGGGCGGACATGTTAGGGTGCCGGTGATCAGGAAAGGGTAGCGGATGGATTGGGACAAGCTGAGGATCTTTCACGCCGTGGCGGAGAAGGGCAGCCTGACCCATGCCGGGGACGTCTTGCACCTGTCGCAATCCGCTGTCAGCCGCCAGATCCGCGCGCTTGAAGAAAGCCTGGCGGTGACGCTGTTCCACCGCCATGCACGGGGGCTGATCCTGACGGAACAGGGCGAGCTGCTGTTCGATGCGACGCAGCAGATGGTGCGGCGGCTGGATGCGACGGCGGCACGGATCCGCGACTCTGAGGACGAGGTCTTTGGCGAGTTGCGGGTGACGACGACGACGGGGTTCGGGACGCTGTGGCTGGCCCCACGGCTGGCGCGGCTGTATGAGAAGTATCCGGCACTGAAGATTGACCTGATGCTGGAAGAGCGTGTCCTGGACCTGCCGATGCGCGAGGCGGATGTGGCGATCCGGATGAAGGAGCCGAGCCAGGCCGACCTGATCCGCAAGCGGCTGATGCAGATCCGGATGCAGTTGTTCGCGACGCCGGAATATCTGGCGGCGCATGGCACGCCGGAAACGATGGACGACTTCAGTAGCCACCGGCTGATCGCACAGCATGCGGGGACGCCGCAGGTGGCGGCGGGGGCGCTGCTGGTGGCGGACCTGATGACGCATGACATTCCGTCGACCCTGACGGTGAACAACTATTTCGGCGTGTTGCAGGCGGTGTTGAACCATCTGGGGGTGGGTGTTCTGCCGGACTATCTGACGGACGATTTCCCCAATCTGGTCAGGGTCTTGCCGGATGTGCAAAGCGCCGAGGTGCCGGTGTTCCTGGCCTACCCCGCGGCGCTGCGCCATTCCAAGCGCGTGGCGGCCTTCCGCGATTTCGTGACCGAAGAGATCATGGCCTTCCGCCGCCGCCAGTCCGAGGATGCGGCAGCCTGATTGCTGCTATGCAGCATTTGCATAACGGCAATGCCCAAACGTCGGGCATTCCAGACTTGTTTGCGCAAGCATAGGGCACTATCTGAACTCTCGAAGCGGCGATGAGCGTGCTCTTGCCCCTTCGTACCTCCCTGTTGGACTTGGCCGAGCGGAAGCTCGGCCTTTTTTTTTACTTCAGCGCCGACAGGCGGGCCTGCAGGAAGATGCGGTCGGCCTCGGACCCGGCAAGGGCGATGGCGCGCAGGTATTCGGGCCGGGCTGCGGCGGGGTCGCCGTTGCGGGCCAGAAGATCGGCGTGTGCCGCGTGGAAGGGCTGGTAACCGTCAAGCTGGGGCTGAAGCGCCTGCACTTGCGCCAGTGCCTGGGCCAGCTGGCCGCTTTCCGCAAGGGCGACGGCGTGGTTCAGGGCGATGACCGGGGTCGGCTCGAAGTCGTGCAGGCGGGCGTAAAGGGCAGCGATCTGGGGCCAGTCGGGTGGTCCGTCACCGGAATGCAGGGCAGCGATTGCGGCTTTCAGCTGGAACGGTCCCGGAGTGCGCCGGGTGATGGCGCGGTCTAGAAGCGTCAGGCCTTCCTTCAATTCGGCACGGCTCCAGAGGCTGCGGTCCTGCAGGGTTGGTGGAAGGGTTTGGCCATCGGGGCCGATCCGGGCCGCAGCGCGGGCCTGCGTAAGGAGGAGCAGCGCAAGGGCAGCCTCTACTTCGGGCTGGTTTGGGACCAGCTGGACCAGCAGTCGGGCGAGGAAGATCGCCTCGGTGCAGAGGTCGACGCCGGCTTGCGGGCCTTGGGCGTAGCCCGCAGTGAAGATCAGGTAGACCACGGTCAGGACGGAATTCAGGCGATCGGGGAGGTCTTCCGGGCCCGGAATCGCAAAAGGGATGCGGGTGGCGGCGATCTTGGCCTTGGCGCGGCTCAGGCGCTGTCCCATCGTTGGCTCGGCATCGAGGAACACGGCGGCGACCTGGGGGGTCGTGAGGCCGCAGAGGCTGCGCAGGGTCAAGGCGATGCGCGACTTTTCCTCAAGCGCCGGGTGGCAACAGGTGAAGATCAGGCGCAAGCGGTCGTCGGGGATGGCCTGGGGGTCGGGCTCGGCGGCCACTTCCTCGGCCAGGACCGCGATGGCTTCACGGTGGCGCGACAGCGTGGTGTCGCGGCGGTAGCCGTCGATGGCCTTGCGAAGCGCCGCGCGCAGAAGCCAACCCTGGGGGCTGGACGGGAGCCCTGCCCTTCCCCAATGGACGAGGGCCGAGGTGGCAGCTTCCTGCAATGCATCTTCGGCGCGCTGGAAGTCACCGACACGTGAAATGAGGGCGGCCAGAAGCCGCCCCCGATCCTGACGCAGGACCTGTGCCAGCAGGGCCTGCGGCGTCATCAGTAGGCCATCACGGGCCGCACCTCGACCGAGCCATAGCGGGCGGCAGGGATTTCGGCGGCAAAGCGGAGCGCTGCGTCAAGGTCGGCAGCCTCGATCAGGTAGAAGCCGCCCAGGTGTTCGCGGGTTTCGGCGAAGGGGCCGTCCATGGTTTCAACCTTTCCCCCGCGCTTGCGCAGCGTGGTGGCGGTGGCGACCGGCTGCAGGCCTTCGCCCGCAAGGAAGGTGGCGGTGTCCCTCATCTTTTCCTCAAGCCCAAAGTATTCGCCCATCATCGCGTCGAATTCCGCGGTGCCGTAAGCGGGCTCGGCCTCGGGGGCGGCGTAAAGCGTCAACATGTACTTCATCGGTCAGACCTTTCTTCCGTGGCCGTTGGCGGGTTTGCCAGTCGGTCCTGCACCAAGGACGCAAGGCACCGACGGATTTCGACATCTGGTACCCGAAAAGTCAAAAAACTTCTGTGACCTTTGAAATCATTCACAAAAGAAAACCGCCCCCGCAGGGCTGCGGGGGCGGCGTTGGAGAAAGGCGGCGATCAGTTGCCGGTGGGGTTGTAGTTCATCACCGGGCGGACCTCGACGGTGCCGAAGGCCGCCGTGGGGATCAGGGCCGCGTAAGTCAGCGCCGTCTCGATGTCGGGCACGTCGATGATGTAGTAGCCGCCCAGATGTTCGCGGGTTTCGGCAAATGGGCCGTCCATCGTCTCGACCCGTCCAGCCGTGATGCGCAGGGATTTCGCAGTCTCGACCCCGCGTAGCGCGTCGCCCGAGCGGATCACGCCGTCGGCCTGCATCTTGCGGTTGGCTTCGGTGTAGCCCGCCATCATCGCGTTGAATTCGGGCGTACCGTAGGCCGGTTCATTGGCCGGGTCGCTGTAGATCAGGATCATGTAGTTCATGGGTTGTGTCCTTGGATGACGAGGGGGGATCAGAAGAAGCGGGCCATGGCCAGAACGACCAGCAGGATGACAGCCGCCAGCAGATTCAGCGAGTTGCCAGCAATGCGCAGGATGTGCGTCGGATTGTCGGCCTTCAGTCCGAAGGGGTGCAGGATGCGCCCGACGACAAGAAAGCCGCCCGCACAATGCAGCGCGATGGAGTTGCCGCCGTTCGCCTCGGCCAGGGCGAGGAGCAGAAGCAGAAAGGGCACCCATTCGACGAAGTTGCCATGATGGCGGATGCGCTCGTGCAGATTGGCATCGTTCGCGTGGCCGATAGACGCCTTCAGTTCCGTCCGCTTGCCGGAGACGCGGAAGAACAGGATCAGGAAGATCGGGATCAGGGGAAGCGCGTACAGCGTGGTGATCGGGAAAGACATTCGGGTCGGTTCCTTTGTTGTTTTGGGTTTCGTGACCCAAGGACGCGGGCAGTTTGCCGATTTCGACACGGGGGACGAAAATTTTTTGCGACGGCCGAGGATTTTTTCGCCCACTGTGGCGAAAGGACTGGAATCGTTGCAAAAATAGCAGGCATCAACGCGGCCAGCAGGTTTGCTCTTTTGCGGTCTTTCCCTTATGAGGCGGCCAAGCTGCCCAAGGGGATGCCATGCAAGAGCCCGCGATCACTCCCGAACTCGTCGCCAGCCACGGGATCAAGCCCGACGAGTGGGAGCGGCTGTTGGGGATCATGGGGCGGACCCCCACGTTCACGGAACTGGGGATTTTCTCGGCGATGTGGAACGAGCATTGTTCCTACAAGTCCTCGAAGATCCATCTGAAGAAGCTGCCGACCACGGGGCCTCAGGTCATTTGCGGGCCGGGTGAGAATGCGGGCGTCGTGGATATCGGCGACGGCCAGGCGGTGATCTTCAAGATGGAGAGCCACAACCACCCGTCCTATATCGAACCGCACCAGGGTGCGGCGACCGGCGTGGGCGGCATCCTGCGCGACGTCTTCACCATGGGCGCGCGGCCGATTGCGGCGATGAATGCGTTGTCGTTTGGCCTGCCCTCGCATCCGAAGACCGCGCATCTGGTGAAGGGTGTCGTGGAGGGCGTGGGGTCCTATGGCAACGCGTTCGGCGTGCCGACGGTCGGGGGCGAGGTGCGGTTTCACCGCAGCTACAACGGCAACTGCCTGGTGAACGCCTTTGCCGCCGGTTTGGCGGATACCGACAAGATCTTCTACTCGGCGGCCTCGGGCGTGGGAATGCCAGTGGTCTACCTTGGGGCCAAGACGGGCCGGGACGGCGTGGGCGGGGCCACGATGGCCAGCGCCGAGTTCGACGACACCATCGAGGAGAAGCGCCCGACGGTGCAGGTCGGCGACCCCTTCACCGAGAAGCGTCTGCTGGAGGCCTGTCTGGAGCTGATGGCCTCGGGCGCGGTGATCTCGATCCAGGACATGGGCGCGGCGGGGCTGACCTGTTCGGCGGTCGAGATGGGCGACAAGGGCGGGCTGG
>JBJTSJ010000449.1:0-6338 GCA_046076605.1 Tabrizicola sp. | reverse complement strand
CCCGCCGAAATGCCCTTCGACACGATCCGGGACTTCGTGTTCTTGCCCAGATGGACCATCTTGGTCCCCGTATCCGCCTGCTGGGCATTGTTGGCGATGGCGATGGAATAGAACTCACCCTGACTGTCGTCGCCCCGCAGGATGCAGGACGGGTACTTCCAGGTGATCGCCGAGCCGGTTTCAACTTGCGTCCACATCACCTTGGACCGGTCCCCGCGACAATCGGCGCGCTTGGTCACGAAGTTGTAGATGCCGCCCCTGCCTTCTTCATCGCCCGGGTACCAATTCTGGACGGTCGAGTATTTCACCTCGGCATCTTCCAGGATCACGATCTCCACCACCGCGGCATGAAGCTGGTTCGTGTCGCGTTTCGGTGCCGTGCAGCCCTCAAGATAGCTCACGTAGGATTTCTTGTCGGCGATGATCAGCGTCCGTTCAAACTGCCCGGTGTTTTCGGCGTTGATCCGGAAATAGGTCGAAAGCTCCATCGGGCAGCGCACGCCTTCGGGGATGTAAACGAAAGAGCCATCCGAAAAGACGGCCGAGTTCAGCGTCGCAAAGAAGTTGTCCGTCGGCGGGACGACCGAGCCAAGGTACTGCTTCACCAGATCAGGGTGTTCGCGCACGGCTTCGGAGATCGAACAGAAGATCACGCCTGCCTTGGCGAGTTCCGCCTTGAAGGTCGTCCCCACCGAGACGGAGTCAAAAACAGCATCCACCGCCACCTTGCGCGGTTCGGCGTCACCTTCAACTCCGGCCAGAAGCATCTGTTCCTTCAGCGGAATCCCGAGTTTCGCGTAAGTCGCCAGCAGCTTCGGATCGACCTCGTCCAGCGACTTCGGCTTCTTTGCCATGCTCTTCGGCTTGGCGCAATAATACTGATCCTGGTAGTCGATTTCCGGGTAGTTCAGCATCGCCCAGCGGGGCTCTTCCATCTTCTGCCAGCGGCGGAACGCGTCGAGCCGCCAGTCCAAAAGCCACGCAGGCTCGCCGTTCTTCTGGCTGATCAGCCGGACAATGTCCTCGTTCAGGCCCTTTGGGGCGTATTCCGTCTCGATCTCGGTTTCCCAGCCGTACTTGTACTTGCCGGCCATCGCCTGGACGGTCTCGATCGTCTCGCGGTCGACGCCTTCGCGCACCTCGGGAGCATTGACGGATTCCAGCATGTTCATCGGCGTTTCCTTTCAGGCAGCCCGCGCGCGGGCCTTGGCATAGGCGGCCGTCCACACCCCGGCAAACCGCAGCACATCGTCTTTCGTCACGCCCGGGCCGATAGAGACCCGGATCGCCTGCCCCGCCAGCGCCGGGTCAAAGCCCATCGCCGTCAGGACCCGGCTGGCCCGCACCTTGCCGCTGGAACAGGCAGACCCCGCAGAAACCGCGAATCCCGCCAGGTCCATCGCCATCACCTGCGTCTCGCCCCGCCAGCCGGGCGCGATCAGGCACAAGGTGTTCGGCAGCCGGGGCGAACCATTCCCGACGGAAATAGTCTCATTTGCCTGGGCCGACAACTCTGATTCTAGAATATTTCTAAGTTCGGCGACCTCGTCCCAGACCCCGGCGGCCAGATCCCGCGCGGCGGCCTCGGCGGCGGCGGCGAAACCGGCGATGCCGATCAGGTTTTCGGTCCCCGCACGGCGCCCCATTTCCTGGCCGCCGCCCTTCAGCTGGGGGGGTACGTCGATCCCCTGCCGCACCACCAGCGCGCCGATGCCCTTGGGCCCGCCGAGCTTGTGGGCCGAAACCAGGCCCATGTCGCACCCGAGCCAGTTGAAGGCCATGGGCACTTTGCCGAAACCTTGCGTCAGGTCGCTGACAGCCAGGCCCTGCGGAAGGTCCTGCAGCACCCCTGTCTCGGAATTCGCAAGCTGCAGCGCGGTCCGCGCCGGATCGCTGACCGCCACCCTGCCCTGCCCGTCCACAGGCAGCGAAGCGTCACACCAGGCCGAAACTGCGTCATGCTCTACGCCCGCACAGACCAGCCCACGTCCCGCACAGGCCAAGGATGCAGCTTCGGTCGCCCCCGAGGTGAAGACGATATCCGCCCCGTCCGCCCCCAAGGCCGCCGCGATCTTCGCCCTTGATTTCTCCAAAAGACCCTTCGCCGTCCGCCCCTCGGCATGGACGGACGAAGGGTTACCCACCACCTCCATCGCCGCGACCATTGCCGCCTTCGCCTCGGGGCGCAGCGGCGCAGTCGCATTCCAGTCGAGGTAGAGGCGGTTCATTCCTCATCCACCACGCGGAACAGGGACGGCACCGCCGGGCACGGGGTCAGGTCGTTCTTCACCACGTCGCTGAGCCGCACCTGATGCAGGAAGACATAGACATTGGCCGACAGGCTTTCCCACAGCCGGTTGGTCAGCGACTGCGCCCGCGTGCCCGACAATCCTCCGCTCGCGCCCGCCCCGGTGTGCATGGCATCCACCGTCTCCTCGACGGCCTCCATCACTTCGGAAATCCGGATCTCGTCGGGGGTCTTGGCCAGCTTGTACCCGCCACCCGGGCCGCGCACTGCCTCGACCAGGCCCGCACGGCGCAATTTGACGAACAGTTGCTCCAGATAGGGCAACGAAATGTCTTGCCGCTTGGAAATCGCCGCCAGCGATACCAGATCGTCGCCCCTTGCCATGGCAAGATCGGCCAGCGCCACCATCGCATAGCGTCCCTTGGTCGACAGCTTCATTCCTAACCCCCTGCGCCCGCCCGGGCTGGTCCCTGATCGGCGCAACTGCATTGACGCCGCGCGCGGCGCACATTACCTCAGACAAGCCCCGAAAAGTTGGCCCCGGCCCCTATGCCGCAGGCCTGCTTTAGAACGGTTCTAGTTTAGCCGAGCGAAAGCGTCAAGAAATCGCGCGCTCCCGCATGAGAAGAGTGTAATGCCCGAGGTTATCTTTGCCGGCCCCGACGGACGTCTGGAAGGCCGCTATCATCCCCAAAAGGACCGCGACGCGCCGATCGCCATCGTGTTGCATCCGCACCCGGCCTATGGCGGGACGATGAACAACAAGGTCGTCTACAACCTGCATTACGCCTTCTACAACCTGGGCTTCACGGTCCTGCGCTTCAACTTCCGCGGTGTGGGGCGCAGCCAGGGCGAATACGACCAGGGGATTGGAGAGTTGTCGGATGCGGCAAGCGCGCTCGATTACCTGCAGGCGATGAACCAGAACTCCAAGCAGTGCTGGGTCGCGGGCTTTTCGTTCGGCGCCTGGATCGGGATGCAGCTTCTGATGCGGCGGCCGGAAATCACTGGTTTTGTCTCGGTGGCACCCCCGGCGAACCTTTATGACTTCTCTTTCCTCGCCCCCTGCCCGTCTTCGGGCCTGATCATCAACGGCACTGCCGACAAGGTGGCCCCGCCCAAGGATACCAAGTCGCTGGTCGGCAAGCTGCATGAACAGAAGGGCATCACCATCACCCATACCGAGATCGAGGGGGCGGATCACTTCTTCAAGGATGAAGAGGCGCATATGCAACCGATGATCCAGACGGTGTCCGACTATGTCCGCCGCCGGATGACGGAGGCGACGCGCTAATGTCCGCACTGCAGATGATGGCCGACAAGCTGGCCGATGACGTCCTGGCCGCCGAGGTCGAACTGGGCGATGACCGGTTCTATGAAAAGGTCGGCGAGATCCTGATGGCGGCCTCGCCGACCTTCTATGAGTCCTACATGACCTCGATCCGCGTGCGGCTTGCCGAACGCCGGGGCCGCGAATTCCTTGATCGCATGCTTGCCGCCAAGCGGGGCGGCGGGATCATCCCCGATGCCCCCGAGGCCCCGCCTGAAATCGAACCGATCGGCTCTGGTCACTGATCGTGACAAATCGGCTGGAGGCTCAGTTCGCCTTCCTGAACGAGGCCGACCGGCTGAAGCACGTCATGCGCGCGACGACCACGGTCGATGGTTTGCGGCCGGAGAATTCCGGTGAACATTCTTGGCACCTGGCGTTGTACGCCTTGGTCCTGGCGGATCAGGCGGGCCCGGGCGTGGACATCAACCGGGTGATCCGGATGCTGCTGATCCACGACCTGGTGGAGATCGACGTCGGCGACGTGCCGATCCATTCGCAGAACGGCCAGGCGCATGCGAGCTTGGAGACCCAGGCCGCCGAGGCGCAGGCGGCGGATCGGATCTTTGGGCTGCTGCCGAATGACCTGCGCGACGACCTGCGCGTGCTGTGGGAGGAGTTCGAGGCGGCGGAGACCCCCGACGCCCGCTTTGCCAAAAGCCTCGACCGGGTGCAGCCGGTGATGGCGAACCTTATGTCGGGCGGTGGGACCTGTGCCACCTACAATGTGACGTTCGAGCAGTTGGAGGCCAGGGTGGGGTCGAAGATCGCAAAGGGCGCACCTGCGCTTTGGGATTGGGTGCGCGAAAAGGCCCGGCCCTGGTTCGGATAGCCTCCTCGCTCGACTTCGTCTCCTCGTCGGAAGACCGCCCCAGCGAGGATTGACGAAGTCATCGACGAGCGGCCCCATAGGCGCCGAGGCTTTTCGGTATACAATCGCATACCGCCCTTTCCAAGCGCCCGCTTTTCCGCTATGAGGCCCCCAGAGAATCCTCAGGAGGCCGAGAATGTCGAAGATCAAGGTAGCCAACCCCGTCGTCGAGCTCGACGGCGATGAGATGACCCGGATCATCTGGGACTTCATCAAGCAGAAGCTGATCCTGCCCTACCTCGACATCGACCTGAAATACTACGACCTCGGGATCGAGGAGCGTGACCGCACCGACGACCAGATCACCATCGACGCGGCGAACGCCATCAAGGAGTACGGCGTCGGCGTCAAATGCGCGACGATCACCCCGGACGAGCAGCGGGTCGAGGAATTCGGCCTGAAGCAGATGTGGAAAAGCCCGAACGGCACGATCCGCAACATCCTCGGCGGGGTGATCTTCCGCGAGCCGATCATCTGCAAGAACGTCCCCCGCCTGGTGCCGCACTGGACCCAGCCCATCGTCGTCGGCCGCCACGCCTTCGGCGACCAGTACCGCGCGACCGACTTCAAATTCCCCGGCAAGGGGAAGCTCACCATGAAGTTCGTCGGCGACGACGGCACGGTGATCGAGAAGGACGTCTACTCAGCCCCCTCGGCCGGCGTCTACATGGGCATGTACAACCTCGATGACTCGATCACTGACTTCGCCCGGGCTTCCTTGAACTATGGCCTGGTGCGCAACGTCCCGGTCTACCTGTCCACCAAGAACACCATCCTCAAGGCCTATGACGGCCGCTTCAAGGACATCTTCCAAGCCGTCTTCGACGCGGAATTCGCGGATGAGTTAAAGAAGCGCGGCCTGACCTACGAACACCGGCTGATCGACGACATGGTCGCCTCGGCGCTGAAATGGTCGGGCGGCTATGTCTGGGCCTGCAAGAACTATGACGGCGACGTGCAGTCCGACACCGTGGCACAGGGCTTCGGCTCGCTGGGCCTCATGACCTCGGTCCTGATGACCCCCGATGGCAAGATCGTGGAGGCCGAGGCGGCGCACGGCACCGTCACGCGTCACTATCGCGAGCACCAGAAGGGCAACAAGACGTCGACCAACCCGATCGCGTCGGTCTACGCCTGGACGGGCGGTCTGAAGCACCGCGCGAAACTTGACGGCAACGATGCGCTGATGAACTTCGCCACCACGCTGGAGAAGGTCACCGTGCAGACGGTCGAGGATGGCTGGATGACCAAGGACCTCGCCCTCCTCGTCGGTCCCGACCAGAAGTGGCCCACCACGATGGGCTATCTGGAAAAGGTGGACGAGTATCTCAACAAGGCGCTGGCGGGTTAATCCGCAGCCCGCTGCGTGCTGACATTTTGCGGCACAAAAGGCGGCACTGAAGCCGGACAGAAAGAAACAGGGGCCGGATCGCCAGATCCGGCCCATTTCCCATCACCACCGAACCGGCAGCATCGGCGCCTCCGGCAGGGGGGACCCGCGCGGCGGCAATCCGATGTCCCGCCGCAGATGATCGCTCAACTGCGCGGTTGGGTCGGCCTCGGCGGGGGCCAGTAGCGCCCGCATCATGGCTATGGCGGCAGCCCCGAACACGCGCAGCGCGCCATGTTCGGCGATGGCCAGTTGGATGGAATGGGGCGGCACCCGCCCCGTGGTCAGCATCTTGTCCATGTGAAATCCCGGCAGGTGCAGCGCACCGAAAACCGGCTCCTGTTGAGGGTTTGGTTGGGGCAGGACGGATGCCGGGACCTCCAGCCGCATGGCATGGCACGACCCGGATTTATCCTGCGATGTCAGAGGGTAAGGCGGCCCTGTTCAGACGGGGCCAGAGACGGGGGAAATAGGCCTATGCGCGCGAATATCGCGAAAC
>JBJTSJ010000448.1:0-4257 GCA_046076605.1 Tabrizicola sp. | reverse complement strand
CCGTCCGAAGTGTAGAGGCGCAGGGCGTGTTCGAGACCCTGCACCAGCGCCTGGCCGCCGAAGGCTTTGCCGAGGCGCGTCAGACCATCGAGGTGCATGGCCGCTGCGGCGATTGCGCAGGGGGGCAGGCATGAAGGACCTCCTCCTCTCCGGCGTGGTCCTGCGGTTGGCGCTGGCCTTTGGTCTATCCGCCACCCTGTGGGTCGGGCTCTGGCTGGTGGTGGGCTGACATGGCATTGTGCATCCGTGATCTGACACTGGGCTATGACCGGCATCCTGCGGTGCATCACCTTGATCTGGACCTGGCCCCGGGCAGCCTGACTGCTGTGGTCGGGCCGAATGGCGCCGGGAAGTCCACGCTGATGAAGGGCATGACCGGCGAGCTTGCGCCACTGGAAGGCCGGATCGACCGGGGCGTGGCGCGGCTGGCCTATCTGCCGCAACTCTCCGAAGTGGATCGCAGCTTTCCGATCGCGGTCGGGGCCTTTGTCGCCATGGGGCTGTGGCACAGCGTCGGGGCTTTTGGTCGGATCAGTGGCAAGGATGCCGCACGGGTGGCCGAGGCGCTGGCGGCTGTCGGCCTGACTGGCTTCGACCAACGCCCGATCTCGGCCCTCTCTGGCGGGCAGGTGCAGCGCGTGATGTTCGCGCGGCTTCTGCTGCAGGACGCTGACCTGATCCTGCTGGATGAACCCTTCACCGCGCTTGATGCCAAGACCGCCGCCGATCTGCTGGCCGTCGTGCAGCGCTGGCATGGCGAGGGGCGCACCGTGCTGGCCGTTCTGCACGACATCGAGGCAGTGCGCAGACATTTCCCCGACACCCTGCTGCTGGCCCGCGAAAAGGTCGCGCATGGGGCAACCGCGCAGGTCCTGACCGCGGAAAACCTCTTCCGTGCCCGCTAGATGTCGGAGGCGTTCGACGACAGCGCAAATGTCTGCGTGCGCCCCGCCACAAGGGGGGCCGCATGAGCTGGCTGATCGATCCCTTCGCCGACTTCGCCTTCATGCAGCGCGCACTTCTGGGCTGCCTTGCGATCTCGCTCGGCGCGACGCCGGTTGGCGTATTCCTGCTCCTGCGCCGGATGAGCTTGACGGGCGATGCCATGGCCCATGCGATCCTGCCCGGGGCGGCTGTGGGCTATCTGGTGGCTGGGCTGAACCTGGGCGCGATGACCATCGGCGGGGTGGCGGCGGGGCTGATCGTGGCTGTGCTGACCGGGGCCGTCGCGCGGTTTACGGCCTTGCGCGAGGATGCCTCGCTGGCGGCCTTCTACCTGATCTCGCTGGCCTTGGGCGTGCTGCTGGTGTCGCTCAAGGGATCGAACGTCGACCTGATGCATGTGCTGTTCGGCACGGTCTTGGCGCTCGACGATGCCGCGCTGATGCTGCTGTGCGCGATCACCACCTTCACGCTGGTCGCGCTGGCGATGGTCTTCCGCCCGCTGGTGCTGGAATGCGCCGATCCGCGGTTTCTGGCGTCCGTCAGCCGGTGGAGCGGACCGGTGCATTTCCTGTTCCTCGGCCTTGTGGTCCTGAACCTTGTCGCGGGGTTTCAGGCGCTGGGAACGCTGATGGCGGTGGGGATCATGATCCTGCCCGCAGCGGCCGCCCGGTTCTGGGCCAATTCCATCGGCGGGATGCTGGCGGTTGCCGCCGCGATCGCGGCCGTGTCGTCCATCGCAGGGCTGCTGGCCTCTTACCATGCAGGGCTCCCCTCTGGCCCCGCGATCATCCTTGTTGCCGGAACCCTTTACCTCCTCTCCCTCGCGTTCGGCCCCTCGGGCAGCCTTGCCGCCCGCCATTGGCCCCGCGCCCATCTTGAAGCCTGAAAGGATACAACCATGATCACCCGCCGCCTCCTGCTCGCCTCCGCTGCTGCACTGGCCTTTGCCGCCCCTGCCTTTGCGCAGGAAAGACTGAACGTCATCGCCACCTTCTCGATCCTCGGCGACATCGTCGCCAATGTCGGCGGGGACCGGGTCAAGGTGACCACGTTGGTCGGCCCGGATGGCGACGCGCATGTGTTCCAGCCCGCACCCGCCGATGCGCAGGCCGTCGCTTCCGCGAAGGTCGTCTTCGTCAACGGGTTGGGGTTCGAGGGCTGGATGGATCGTCTGATCGCGTCGGCCGAATACAACGGTCCGGTAGTCGTGGCCTCTGAAGGTGTCACGCCGCGCACCTTTGATGACGATGCGCATGATGCCGGGCAGGAAGGTCACGACCACGAACATGGCACCGACCCGCATGCATGGCAAAGCGTGGCGAACGCGGAAATCTACACCAGGAACATCGCCGCCGGCCTCGCCGCCGCCGATCCCGCCGGGGCAGCGACCTACGAGGCCAACAGCGCCGCCTATCTTGCCGAACTCGCCACGCTGGACGCCGAGGTCAAAGCCGCCATCGCCGCCCTGCCCGAGGACCGGCGCACGATTGTGACCTCGCATGACGCCTTCGGCTATTTCGGCGCGGCGTATGGCATGATCTTCAAGGCACCCCAGGGCATTTCGACGGAGTCGGAGGCCTCGGCCGCGGACGTGGCTGCCCTGATAACGCAGATCCGCGAGGATAAGATTCCCGCCGTGTTCATGGAAGACATCTCGGATCCGAGGCTTCTCGACCAGATCGCGGCCGAGACGGGGGCAAAGATCGGCGGTACGCTCTATTCGGACGCTCTGTCGCCCGCCGATGGCCCAGCGGCAACCTACCTGACCATGATGCGCCACAACATCGGTGAGTTCACGGCCGCCCTGTCGCAATGACGCTGGATGTCGCCATTGTCGGAGGCAGTTTCGCGGGCCTGACTGCGGCGCTGCAACTGGGCCGCGCCAGTCGCCGAGTGGCTGTGTTCGACACGGGCCGTCCGCGCAACGCGGCCTCACCCGCCGCACATGGGGTGCCGGGGAGGGACGGTCGGGCGCCGGGGGATATCCTTGCCGCAATCCGCAAGGACGTGGCGGCCTATCCGACGGTGGCCTTTCAAGATCAGGCGGTGACAGGGCTGGCGGGCGAGGCTGATGCGTTCCGGCTGTCCACTGCAGCGGGCGATGTCACGGCACGCAGAGTGATCCTTGCCTGCGGGATTGCCGACCGGCTGCCCGACATCCCCTGCCTAGCGACCGGCTGGGGCACATGGGCGCTGCATTGCCCCTATTGCCACGGGTACGAGGTGAAGGGGCAGCCACTTGCCATCCTTGGCCGCGGGCCGATGGCCTTGCATATGGCGAAGATGCTTCGCGGCGACTGGTCCGACGATGTGACGCTGATCGCGCATGAGGGCGCGTTCGGGCCAGAGGCAGCCGCGGAGGCGGAGGCACTTGGCCTGCCCCTGCTGCGTTCACCATTGGTCCGGGCCGAGACCATGGCCGACGGCGCGCGGCTGGTGCTGGCCGATGGCACGGTCCTAAAGACCGCGGGACTGTTCCTTCATGCAGATACTGACTTTGTAGCATCCTTCGTGGCCGCTCTTGGCCTGGCCACGGCGCAGGGCCCCACCGGCCCCTACCTGAAGGTCGGGGCCTTCAACGTCACCAGCCGCGCCGGCATCTTTGCTGTCGGCGATATCACCCGCCCGGCCGGCATTCTCACCCCGGCGCTGGCCGACGGCGTCGTGACCGGCATCGCCTCGCATCAATCCCTGCTCTGGCCCGAACGTTTCCCCCCTCTGGAGGTCTGACCCATGAACGCCCAAACCCCGGTCACCGTCCTCACCGGCTTTCTTGGCGCCGGAAAGACCACGCTTCTGAACCGCATCCTGACCGAGCCGCATGGCAAGAAATACGCCGTCATCATCAACGAATTCGGCGAGACGGGCATCGACAACGAACTGGTGATCGACGCCGATGAAGAGATCTTCGAGATGAACAACGGCTGCATCTGCTGTACCGTGCGCGGCGATCTGATCCGCATCCTCGGCGGGCTGATGAAGCGCAAGGATTTCGACGGCATCCTGATCGAGACGACCGGCATGGCCGACCCCGCCCCGGTCGCGCAGACCTTCTATGTCGATCAGGATGTGGCCGAGAAGACCCGCCTCGATGCCATCGTCACGGTGGTCGATGCGGTGAACCTGTCGACCCATCTGGACGAGGCGCATGAAGCCGCTGAACAGATCGCCTTTGCCGACATCATCCTGTTGAACAAGGTCGATCTGGTGGATGCGGTGGCGCTGGCGACGGCCGAAGCCCGGATCAAGTCGATCAATCCCTACGCCAAGATCGTCAAGACCGAGAAATGCGGCGTGGCGCTGGAGCAGGTG
>JBJTSJ010000447.1:0-3983 GCA_046076605.1 Tabrizicola sp. | reverse complement strand
CACCAGATCGAGAAGGTCGGCGAGAAGCTCCGTGCCATGATGCCCTGGATCGCCAAGGGCAAGATGGTCGACAAGGCCCGGAACTAAGCACAAGCGTAGGGTGGGCAACTTGCCCACCCTACCTACGGAAATCCCACCATGCGCAAGTGGATCCCCGTCGCCCTGATCGTCCTCGCGGTCCTGTGGTACATCCTGCAGAACGTCGGCTCTTCGATGGCATTGGGCGATTTTGCCGCCCGCCCGATCCTGGCCCTGGCCCGGGACGACCAGCGCATTCCCGTCCAGCAGCCCGGCCAGCCCCCCACTGAGGGTGAAGCCCGCGCTATGGGCGCGCAGGGCATCAGCTTCGGCCACAGCTTCACCTTCGCCCTGCCCGACGGCACCCTCGTCACCTGCAGCCACCGCTTCCGCAGCCTGTCATGCGACCAGGGCTGGACCGCCGAACGCAGCCCCTGACGCCGCGCGCCGCAAGGCCGCTTCCGCTTGACAAGCCCCCATCGCTCACGCCACCCCTGACGGGCACCAACCAAGGGGCCGCGATGACCACCCTGATGATCCTGATGCCCACCGGCGGCCAGATCGACACGCCTGCAGTGCACAGCCTCCTCGGCCTGACCCAGACGCTGCAAAAGCGCGGCATTCCCTTTGCGCTCAAGACCTACGAATGGTCCGACCTCGTCATCTCGCGCAACTACCTGATGTCGGTCTTCCTCGCCGACACCAAGTTCACCCATGCGCTCCTTCTCGACAGCGACATGAGCTATCAGCCGCAGGTCTTCTTCGATCTGCTGGCCTTCGACGCCGATTTCACCGTCGCGCCCTATCCGCAGCGCCAGATGCGCTGGCAGACGTTTCGCGCCGCGATCGAGCGTGAAGCCCAAAAGCCCGAGGCCGAGCGCGCCTCGACCGACAAGCTTCTCGCCGAATCCCTGCGCTACAATGTCTCCGAGGTCTTCGACGCCGGCAAACCCTGGCCGCATGAGGTGCGGGACGGCTTTCGCAAGGTCCCGGGTGCGGGCACCGGCTTCATGCTGATCCGTCGCGAGGTGCCCGAACGCATGGTCCGGATGGGTGCGGCCCTGCCCGTCCCCGCCTTCAACGGCCCGGGCTATCCGGGCGCGGATTTCCACGATTTCTTCAGCCACCTGCGCGGCCGGGACGGTGCCGTGATGCATGGCGAGGACACCTCCTTCTGCCGCCGCTGGATCGAAGGCTGCAATGGCGAGATCTGGTGCCATGAGACCGCGAAGGTCACCCATCACGGCAATCTCGCCTATCAGGGCGACTATGCGCTGGCGCCGAAACCCGGAAGATAGGTCGGGCTCCGCAGCACTCACTCTGCGCCGGGGAAGGCCTCAGTCGAGTTGCGTGCCAAATCCCTTGCCGGGCGCCCAGGCCCAGAATTCCCCGTCATCGCTCATCGGATCGGCTTCCAGCACAACCGCGCCAGTGGTGGCTGAAACCGTCAGCTCCGCGCAGGTCGTCACCGGCCCTTCGGTGGCCAGTTCCTTCCCCAGGGTCACCACATAGTACTCCCGCGGGTTGTCCAGATTTTCGCAGCTGTGCGTCCCCGGCACCTCCGCCACCAGTACCCGCGCTCCCAGCATCTGCAGCGCCTCGTCATCGGTAAACTCGGCCACGATCTCGATATCGGCGCCGGACAGAACCTGTGTCCGCTCGTACTGGTTCGGTCCCACCCACATGATCTCGATCGGGTCGATGACTTCGATCTGAACCAGTTGATCGCCCGCGAAGAATTCCTCGTCCTGAACCTCGGCAACCGCCGAACCGGCGACAAAGGCCAGCGCGCCTGCAATCAGCGTTCTCATCCCTCGTCCCCCGCCGCGCGCAGGACCGCCATCGCCTCGGCGGGCCACAGGGTGGTGTCCTGGGGCCAGACATGCGGCTCGATCTCGCCCGAGACATGCCAGGCCACGAACACGCCTTCACTCGCGGGATGCAGGTATAGGAAGGCCCAGTCGGCTTCACAGGTAAACTTCAGGCAGGCCTGCCCCAGATAGCCCTCCGGCGTCAGATCGCCCGAGCCAAGGTCCGAAATCCGCTCGGCAAAGGCGGCGTAATCCGCACCAAGCCCCCCCTGCAGCGCCGCCAGCACCGGGGCCAGCTTCATCGCCTCCACCGGATGCGCCTGGGCAAGGGACGGCACCGCCTCCCAGCCGGTCGCGCTGTCGGCGCTGAACTCCTCGGGCAAGGCTTTGGTCATGCCGGAAATCGGGTTCCAGACCCAGACTTCGCCCGGTTCCGACGGCAGCGGTTCGGTCGCAAAGACCAGAGCCTCGGGCTGGACCTGCATGGTGAACTCACGGCAGCTGTCCAGGGGGCCGTAGAAGGCCGGGGCGGTCCCCTCGGCCAAAGCCAAGACGAAGGGTGCCGCCCCACAGGCGTTGCCCCCCGCCCCGGCGACCCCAGTGACCACCGTCAGCCCGCTGATCTGCTGCAGCCCCTCGTCCAGGTAGATCACCCCGTTCTCGTGGAGGACCTCGCCATCTACGACCAGCGCCGCGCTGCCCATCCCGTCATCGGTGACGCTGACCCTATGGCCCGCGACCGCAAGGTCCTGCGCCAGGGCCAAGGACCCCCAAAGCACCGCCGCGATACCCAAACCCCAGCCAATCTTCTGCATGTTCTGCCCATTCCCAAGGTCATTTCTGCGGACAATGCCGCGACCGCACGCCCCGCGCCAGAGCGGAAAGCCTGACCCCCAGCCCCGGAGGGCAAAGGTTAACACCACCCTAACGAAAAAATCCAAGTCCTTGATTTCATGCGGTGAACGCGTTCTGTCCACCGTGGACAAGTTTCAGACCGCAGCCTCCACCGCCCCCACGATCTCGTCCACCACGGCGGCAAGCAGGGCCTCATCCTCGCATTCCGCCATCACCCGGATCAAAGGCTCCGTCCCCGATTTCCGGATCAGGATCCGCCCCAGCCCCTCGATCCGCTGCTCGCTGGCCCGGATCACCGCCTGCACCGAGGCGACCTCCAAAGGCCGCGCCCCGGCGCTGAACCGGACGTTCTTCAGCATCTGCGGGACCGTCGCGAAGGACCGCGTCAGCTCGGACGCAGGCCGCCCGGTGCGGACCATCTCGGCCAGGAATTGCAGCCCCGCAACGAGACCATCCCCCGTGGTCGCATAGTCGGTC
The DNA here is from genome assembly GCA_046076605.1 of Tabrizicola sp. Classification (GTDB taxonomy): domain Bacteria; phylum Pseudomonadota; class Alphaproteobacteria; order Rhodobacterales; family Rhodobacteraceae; genus Tabrizicola. The sequence continues at coordinate 822 of JBJTSJ010000447.1, read as the reverse complement.
ATCACGATGTGCCCCGACTGCTCACCGCCCAGGTTGAAGCCCCCCTCCCGCATCCGTTCCACCACGTAGCGGTCCCCGACCGCCGTCCGTTCCAGCCGCAGGCCCCGCCCCGCCAGAAACCGCTCCAGCCCCAGGTTCGACATCACGGTGGCCACCAGCGCCCCGCCCTGCAGCCGCCCCTCGTCCGCCCAGCGTGCCGCGAGCAGCGCCATGATCTGGTCCCCGTCCGCCACCCGGCCCGTCTCGTCCAGGATCATGATCCGGTCGGCATCCCCGTCCAGAGCGATCCCCACATGCGCGCCATGGGCCACCACGGCCTCGGCCGCCGTCTCGGTGTGGGTCGACCCACAGCGGTCGTTGATGTTGGTCCCGTTTGGCGCCGTCCCGATCGGGATCACCTCGGCCCCCAGTTCCCACAGCACCTCTGGCGCCGTCCGGTAGGCCGCCCCGTTGGCGCAGTCCACCACCACCTTCAGCCCGTCCAGCCGCAGCCCCGTCGGAAAGCTCGTCTTCACGAACTCCTCGTACCGCCCCCGCCCGTCGTCGATCCGCTTGGCGCGACCGATGTTCTCGGGCTTCGCGGGCTGGATCTCGCCCTCCACCATCGCCTCGATCTCGGCCTCAGCCGCGTCCGACAGCTTGAACCCGTCCGGCCCGAAGAACTTGATCCCGTTGTCCTGGTGCGGGTTGTGGCTGGCCGAGATCATCACCCCAACGTCGGCCCGCATCGACTTGGTCAGGAACCCCACCGCCGGGGTCGGCACCGGACCCAGCAACAGCACGTTCATCCCCGTCGAACAGAACCCCGCCGTCAGCGCGTTC
>JBJTSJ010000446.1:0-8866 GCA_046076605.1 Tabrizicola sp. | reverse complement strand
CCACACGGAGCCTCCGCCAGATGCGGCACCAGCGACGCGTTGGAATCATGGATCCCGCACAACACCGGCGTCCCCACCGGCAACCCCGTCGCCTCGGCAACCCTGGGCAACACCGGCCCCAGCACCTCCGCCGCCTTCCGGACCGGAGGGAACAACCCCTCCCATCCCATCCGCGAGACCAAGGACGAAAACCGCCCCTCCCACGGGTTCCACAAATCCGTATGACAGCCCAAGGACGTCGCCTCGCTCGCCGCAACCCCGGACAACCGGAACGCCCAATACTGCGCCAGCATCAGCACATGCCGAACCTTCGCGAACTCCTCCGGAAACGCCCGCGACAGCCAGAACACCTGCGCCCCAAGGTTCAGTCCGACAGGCAGGCGAGGAGAACCCGTCTCCCCAAACCCCGGCCGCACCGCGTCATACTCCGCCGAAACCAGGTCCGGCCCGTCATGCTCATAATCCAGCATCGGCAGCGCCAGACCGCCGTCCGCATCCACCAGCACGCAAGCCGCCCCATGCGTGGTGATCGACACCGCGTCCACCCCGCGCACAGCAGCCAACCGCATGCCGGACAGCGCAAAGCCCCAGAGCATCTCCAGATCGTGATGCGGATAGACCCCGTCCCGGACCACCGCATTCGGTGTCCGCGCCAGCACCTCCTCGGACCCCGTGGCCAGGTCTACGACCAGCACCTTCGCGTTGGTCTTGCCGATGTCCAGCACCGCGATCCGCCGCATTTCCCGTCCCCCCACGAAAGCGCCGGGAACAGCCTATCCGACTGATTTCACAAGGGGAAGCGCCAACACAGGCTGGTGGTGACCCCGGATGGATTCGAACCATCGACCTGCCGCTTAGGAGGCGGCCGCTCTATCCCCTGAGCTACGGGGCCACACCCGCCCTCATTGCGTCGAAAGACGCACAAAAGCAACCACCGGAAATGAAAAGGGGAGGCAAGTTTTGGCCCACTACCCCCCCTTTGGTCCGTCGTGTCCAGTTTGAGAGCTTGCAAGGACGCGGCAGATATCGCCAACCATACAGCTGTTAGCGGTAACAGTAGCAGACGAAACCGGCTTGGACAAGGCTTCTCTTTGGCGGTAACAAGGGGCACGCAGCAACGGAACCGTGCAGTTGACCAAGCCCACCCCCGACCCGCGCCATACCCTGACCCTCCGCGACGTGTCCGAGGCGTCGGGCGTCAGCGAAATGACGGTCAGCCGGGTCCTGCGGAACCGCGGCGACGTTTCGGCCCCGACCCGGGAAAAGGTGCTCGAAGCCGCCCGCGCCCTTGGCTATGTCCCGAACAAGATCGCAGGCGCGCTGGCCTCCCAGCGTGTGAACCTCGTCGGCGTGGTGATCCCAAGCCTGTCGAACATGGTCTTCCCCGAAGTGATGACTGGTATCTCCGAGGTCCTCGAAGGCACCGGCCTGCAACCCGTCGTCGGGGTCACCAACTACCTGTCCGACCGCGAGGAATCGGTCATCTACGAAATGCTGTCCTGGCGGCCCTCGGGCATGATCATCGCCGGACTGGAACATTCGCAGGCCTCGCACGCCATGCTGGCCCGCGCCGGGATTCCCATCGTGGAAATCATGGACATCGACGGTACCCCCATCGACCACGCCGTCGGCATCTCCCACCGCCGCGCCGGGCGCCAGATGGCCGAGGCGATCATCGCCGCGGGCTACCGCAACATCGCCTTCCTTGGCACCCAGATGCCCAACGACTTCCGCGCCAAGAAGCGGTTGGAGGGGTTTGAGGAAGCCTTGGCCAAGGCGGGCCTCACCCTCGTCGACCGCGAATACTACTCTGGCGGCTCGGCGCTCTTGAAGGGGCGCGAGATGACGGCGGCGGTGCTGAACCGCACGCCGGATGTCGATTTTCTGTATTATTCCAACGATATGATTGGGGCAGGGGGTCTTCTCTACTGTCTCGACAAGGGCCTTGATGTCCCCGGCCGCATCGGCCTGGCCGGGTTCAACGGGGTCGAACTCCTCGACGGCCTGCCGCGCAAGCTGGCCACCATGGATGCCTGCCGCCTGGAAATCGGGCGCCGCGCGGCCGAGATCATCGCCGGCAAGGCGACCCCCGGCGAAAAGGTCGAGCTCTTTCCGACGCTGCAGCCCGGCGACACGATCCGCCACTAGGCGCATGCGGCTCCCCCAGGACCTCATCGCCGACCTGATCCGCGCCCTGCCGCTTTCCGACCCCATCGAGGTCGTCGACATCGGCGCGTCCGGCCTGCCGACCAGCGAAAAGCCGCCCTACGATCCGCTTCTGGCGCTCGGCCTCGCCCGCCTGACCGGCTTTGAACCGAACCCCGAGGAACTGGCCAAACTGCCCGCCTCGGCAACCCGCCGCTACCTGCCCCATGTGATCGGAGACGGTGGACCCGCAACGCTGCACCTGACGCAGCATCCCGGCTTTGTCTCGACCCTCGCCCCCGATCCGCAGGTCACAACGCATATCCATTCCTTCGCCGCCCTGACAAAGGTCACCGCGCGCCAGCCGGTACAGACGGTGCGGCTGGACGAGATCGCCGACCTGCCGCGGATCGACTGGTTGAAGATCGACATCCAGGGCGGCGAACTCGCGGCCTTTCGGGGCGGTCGGGACAAGCTGCAAAAGGCGCTCTGCATCCAGACCGAGGTCGCCTTCACCCCGATCTATCAGGGCCAGCCGCTGTTCGCCGACCAGGACGCCATGCTGCAGTCGCTCGGCCTGCGGTTCTTCGGTTTCGCCTCGGCGCACCGCTTTCCCTTCACCGGCACGCCGAACGACCTGTACTTCACCGCCAAACGGCAGGACATCGGCCAGCTGATCGACGCCGACGCGGTCTACCTGCGCGACTTCACCCGGTGGGACAGCTTGCCGGTCGAAGACCTGACGCGGCTCTTCCTGATCCTGACGCTCTGCTACCCCGCCCTCAGCGCGACCCTGCGACTGGCGGGGTTGCTGGTCGAAAAAGGCGCGCTGCCTGACACGTTGCACCAGCGACTTCTGCCGGCCGCGCGCCCCACAGCGTAGGGTGCGCTACAGAGCACCATCCGACGGTGCGCTATAGCGCACCCTACGCGGCCGAAACGTTACCGCCCGGTAAACGACCACGCCCAAGCCTTTGAAATCAAACGCACGGCCAACCCTGTCCTGCGTGGACACCGCCGATCTCGGCCCAGACGATTCCCGCCCGCCGCTGCATCTCCGGCACCGCCTTCGGATGCCCCAGAAACCCGTCGATCGGCATCAGCTCCCAGCCCTGCCCCTCGTCCCCGAATCGGATGCGGGCGATCTCTTCCCGGGCCAAACAGCCCCCGAAGAAGACCGCCTTCCGCCCGGCATCCACCATCGAAGGGAACACCCGCCGCCAGACCAGCCGGTCGGGGGCCAGCCGCAGCCCGAACTCCTCCCACAGCTCGCGCAAGAGGCAGTCCTCCGGCCCTTCGTCCCCCTCGCGCCCGCCGCCCGGCAGGTCCCAAAGCCCCGGCCAGCGCAGCCCCGGCTTCTCGTCACGCAGGCAGGTCAGGACACGGCCCTCGCAGAACAGCGCGGCCTTGGCCCCGACGAAGTCCACCTCAGCGCTGGTCGTTGATATCGCGGTCCCAGATCTTGACCTGCCCCTCGCGGACCCCCACCACGCGGCGCAGGATCAGCCAGGCCAGAACCGAGACCACCGCGAAGATCAGGATCATCGCCGCAGGCCCCGCCGGAATGCCGATCCCGACCAGCACCCCCGTCACCACCGCGCCGATGGCGAAGCCCAGGAAGATGAACCCGGGCGCCAGGACCTCCAGCACCCCAAGGGCAAAGCCCTGGATAACCCAGGCCCACCAGGTTCCCATCAGCGTGGCGAACATCAGCCCCGTCCTTTCAGCATCTTGAACGCGTCCCCGAAGGCCTCTAGCGCGTTTGCCGGCACCAGGATCGTCTGCTTGCCCTGACCCGAAGCCACCGCCTGCAGCGCCTCGACCTGCTTCAGCGCCACCTGGAACTGCGCGGCCTCCAGCCCGTTCTCCTTGATCGCGCCCGCGATGACCCCGGTCGCATAGGCCTCGGCATCCGCCGTCACCCGTCGCGCCTTGGCCTCCTGCTCAGCCGCGTACAGGTTCGCGTCCGCCGCCAGCTCTACTGCGCGCTTCTTGCCCTCGGCCTCCATGACCTGGGCCCGCCGCGCCCGTTCCGCGTTCAGCTGCTGCAGCATCGCCGCGCGGGTCTGTTCGTCCAGGTTCACGTCCAGGATCTCGGCGCGCGTTACCTCGACCCCCCAGTCATCGACCATCACCGTCACCTGCTCGCGCACCCGTTCGATCAGCTGCGCCCGGTTCGACTGGACCTGGTCCAGCTCCAGCTTGCCGATCTCGGACCGCACGATGCCTGCCACCGTGGTCGCAATCGCCCCGTCGATGTCCCGGATGCGGTAGACGGTCTTTTCCGGCTCCGTCACCCGGTAGAAGACGGACGTCTCCACCTTCACCAGCACGTTGTCCGCCGTGATCGCGTCCTGATGCGCGTTCGGCAGCTGGCGCTCCAGCACGGATACCTTGTGCGCGATCCGGTCCAGGAAGGGCACCACGAAGTTGATGCCAGGCCCCAAGACCGCGCGCAGCCGGCCGAACCGTTCCACCACATGCTTTTCCGACTGCGGCACGATCCGCACGCCCAGGAAAATGCAAAGGATGATGAAAAGCGCGATGGCGAGATACACGCCCGGCCAGCCAATCAGAAAGTCAAGATCCACGGTCAAATCCTCCGGTCCAACTCCGCCCTGCAGGCGTTGACGGGAATGTGACCCCGGATCAGCCCTTTCGCAAGTCCCCGTGCCTCACTTCCCTCCGCCTCACTTCCCCCTGCCGCGGTAAGCGGATAGTCTCGCCCCGCCTGACCTGAACGGAGCCGATCATGACCCAGCGCCTGCATCTCGTCTTTGGTGGCGAGCTGGTGGACCCCCAGAAGAACGTCTTCCGCGACGTCAGCCAGATCCACATCGTCGGCATGTTCCCGGACTATGCAAGCGCGTTCCGGGCCTGGAAGGGTGAGGCGCAGCGCACCGTCGACAATGCGCACATGCGCTATTTCATCGCCCATATCCACCGGCTGCGCGACGAATCCGCCCCCGCCTCGGCGACCGAGGAACTGGGCAACTGACCCATGGCCGCCTCGTTGGGCCTGACGCTGTACAACCTGGGCCAGCGGCGCGATCCGGCCGAGGGTTCGGCATGGCCAGCCCGTCCGGCCGGGCGGCTGATCTGGTTACATGCGCCGGGAGAAGCGCTGCTAAGCCCAGTGCGCGCCTTGGCCCGCAGGCTGGTCGATGAAGACGGCCTGCCGGTACTTCTGACCGCGCCCGAAACTGGGGCGGGCCTCGACGGGGTGGTGATGCAGCCGCCGCCGCCCGACAATGCCGCCGATGCCTGCGCATTTCTGGATCATTGGCAGCCCGAGGTCGCGATCTTCGCCGGCGGCCAGCTGCGCCCCGCCGTGATGCACGAAACCGCCGAGCGGAAGATCCCGATGCTGGTCGTCAACGGCAAGGCCCCGGCCTTCCTGCGCGAACGCGATGGCTGGTATCCCGGTCTGATGCGCCAGGTGCTGGGCCGGTTCCGGGGCATCATGGCCGTCGACGAAGCCGCCGCCCGCGCCTTCCGCAAGGGCGGGGCCGGTCTCTCTGCCGTCGCCGTCACCGGCCGGATGGAGGAGGAGACCGCCGTCCTTCCGGTCGTTGAATCCGAACGCGCCGCCCTGTCGAAACTGCTGACTGCGCGGCCCGTCTGGTTCGCCGCCGGCATTTCCGAAAGCGAAGAGGCCGCCGTCCTGCAGGCCCATCGCAAGGCGCTGCAGCACTCGCACCGCCTGCTCCTGATCCTCATGCCCGACCAGCCTGCCCGCGCCGCGCCCCTGGCCAAGTCACTGGCCGAAGCCGGGGATTGGGTCGTGGCCGACCGCGCCGCCGACGAAGAGCCCGACGCCGAGGTCGAGATCCTGATTGCCGACAACCCGGCCGAATACGGCCTCTGGTATCGCCTGGCCCCGGTCACCTTCCTGGGTGGCACCCTCTCCGGCAAGGGGCCAACCCGCAATCCGATGGAAGCCGCGGTCCTCGGCTCCTCCATCATGCACGGGCCGAAGACCGGGCAGTCGGGTCCCGTCTTCGGACGCCTCGGCGCGGCCCGGGCCACGCGCGCCGTCGCCTCGGCCACTGATCTTGGCGATGCGCTGGGAGATCTCCTGTCCCCCGACCGCGCCGCCCGGCTGGCGCAGGCCGCCTGGACCGTGGCCAGCGACGGGGCCGAGGTCACTGACACCGTCCTGCAGCGCATCCGCGCCATCATGGACGGGGAAGACTGATGCGCACCCCCGGCTTCTGGTTCACCCCGCCGGACCGCCCGGGCCTCTTGCCGCGCCTTCTTGCGCCCCTAGGCTTGCTTTACGCCACAGGCACCGCGCGCCGCTTGCGCCAGCCGGGCTATGCGCCGCAGGTCCCGGTGATCTGCGTGGGGAACCTCTCCGCCGGCGGGGCGGGCAAGACCCCCACCGTGATCGCGCTGGCCGAAAGGCTGACCTCGCGCAGCCACGCCGTCCATGTCGTCAGCCGCGGCTATGGCGGCAGCCTTGCCGGCCCTGTCCGCGTCGACGAATCCCGCCACCGCGCCGCCGATGTGGGGGATGAGCCGCTCCTCCTGTCTGCCTTCGCGCCGGTCTGGGTGGCAAAGGACCGCGCCGCAGGCGTTCGCGCGGCCGAGGCGGCGGGGGCCAGTGCGATCCTTCTGGACGACGGCTTCCAGAACCCCGCCGTGAAACCCGCGCTCGGCCTCGTGGTGGTCGACGCGCACCGCGGCTTCGGCAACGGCCGCTGCATCCCCGCAGGCCCCCTGCGTGAACCCGTCGCCACCGGCCTTGCCCGCGCCGACATGGTCCTGACCATCGGCGACCCCGCCGCCCAGGCGCGCTTTGATGCCGAGTGGGGCAGGGCGGTCCACCTCCCCCGCCTGCGCGGCGAGCTTCGCCCCCTTGCCATGGGCATGGACTGGCAGGGCACCCGCGTCCTCGCCTTCGCCGGCATCGCCGACCCCTCGCGCTTCTTCGCCACCCTGCGTGCCGAAGGGGCCGAGGTGGTGCGGGGCGAGGCGCTGGCCGACCACGAGATGCTGTCCGACACTCTCCTCCGCCGGCTGGAGGCCGAGGCCGAGGCCACCGGCGCGCAGCTTGTCACCACCGAAAAGGATGCCGCCCGCCTGTCGCCTGCCTGGCGGACCAAGGTCCTGACGCTGGTCGTCCGGCTGCAGGTCCAGGACTGGTCAGCCCTCGACGCCCGGCTCGCCGCCCTGGGTCTCTAGCCGCCCCACCGTCATGTGCCGCTTGCGCCCGAACCCCGGCGCGCGGCTGACGCTGAACCCCGCCTCGGCCAGACTGCGCCGGACATGCCCCGCCGCGGTATAGGTCGCAAAGGTCCCGCCTTTGGCCGTATGCCGCGCCACCTCGGCCATCAGCTCCGGCGACCACAGCTCCGGGTTCTTGGCCGGGGAGAACCCGTCCAGGAACCAGGCATCCGCCTGCCCGTCCCACCGGGGCAAAGTCTCCCGCGCGTCCCCTACGATGATGGTCGCCGTGACGTTCGGAAACTGCAAGACCCGCGCGCCCGATGCCCACTGAGTCAGCAGCGGTTCTGCGATTTCTGTAAGCCCGTCGAAAGCCGCCAGGGCCCGCGCCATATCCGCCGCCGGCATCGGATAGGCCTCGAAACTGGTATAGCTCACCCTCCCCGGCCCCCGATGCGCGATCAGCGTGGCCATCAGGTTCAGCCCCGTCCCGAACCCCAGCTCGGCGATCTGGAACCCCTCCCGGAACCGCCCCGGCAACCCGTTCCCCGCCAGGAAGACATGCCGCGTCTCCTCCAGCCCCCCGGCCAAGGAGAAATAGGGATCGTCGAACTGCCGCGACACCGGGATCAGGTCGTCGCGCCAGTCAAGCTGCGGGGGCTGTTCGGCGGCTGTCATCGGGGTTAGTCCTTTGCCCAGTTCATGGTCGCGGGGCAGGGGAATGGCAAGCGTCGACGTCACGGTCCGCGGGGCAGGGATCTTCGGCCTCTCCATCGCCTGGGCCTGCCTGCAGCGCGGGGCGCGCGTCCGGGTGATCGAGACCGCCCACCCCGGCGCAGGATCATCCGGCGGGCTGGTCGGCGCCCTTTCCCCCCACGTGCCTGAGGCCTGGAACGCCAAGAAAGCCTTCCAACTCGACAGCCTCCTGATGGCCGCCGATTGGTGGGCCAAAGTCGAGGCCGCCTCCAGCCTCCCCTCCGGCTACGCCCGCCACGGCCGCCTCCAACCCCTCCCCGACGACCGCGCCGTCGAGGCCGCCCGCCGCCGCGAAGCCGAGGCCGCGACGCTGTGGCAGGGCAGGGCGGTCTGGCAGGTCATCCCCGCAACCGGCGCGGAATGGGAGCCCGTCACCCCCACCGGCTGGCTGGTCCACGACACCCTCTCCGCCCGCCTCTCCCCCCGGATGGCCATCGATTCCCTCGTCGCGGGCCTCACCGCCCAAGGCGCAGAGCTGATCCTCGGCGAAGCCGAAGACACCGGCGCAGTGATCCACGCCACCGGCATCGCGGGCCTTGCCGACCTTTCAAAGGCTTTCGCAACCCCCCTCGGCTCCGGAGTCAAGGGCCAGGCCCTTTCCCTTAGCTACGACGCCCGCGACCAGCCGCAACTCTTCGTCGACGGCCTCCACATCGTCCCCCACGCTGACGGCACCGTTGCCATCGGCTCCACCTCGGAAACCACCTGGACCTACGACGCCCCAGACGCCCAACTCGACGCCCTCCACGCCAACGCCATCGCCGCCGTGCCCGCCCTCGCAGCAGCGGAAATCATC
>JBJTSJ010000445.1:0-15340 GCA_046076605.1 Tabrizicola sp. | reverse complement strand
GGCCCTCCCGCGCGCCACGGAAAAGAAACTCGGCCTGGTCATCGACCTTGACACCTGCGTCGGCTGCCAGGCCTGCGTCACCGCCTGCAAGGGCTGGAACGACAGCGGCATCGGCCTGTCCGACCAGGATCCCTACGGCGCTGACCCATCGGGCACTTTCCTGAACCGGGTCCATTCCTACCAGGTCGCCATCCCCGACGCCCCGGCCCAGGTCGTGACTTTCCCGCGCTCCTGCCTCCACTGCGACAACGCGCCTTGCGTGACTGTTTGCCCCACGGGGGCCAGCTACAAACGGGCCGAGGACGGGATCGTGCTGGTGAACGAGGACGCCTGCATCGGTTGCGGCCTTTGCGCCTGGGCCTGCCCTTACGGCGCGCGCGAACTCGACGCCGCGCAAGGCGTGATGAAGAAGTGCACGCTCTGCGTCGACCGGATCTACAACGAGACCCTTCCGGCAGAAGACCGCGAGCCCGCCTGTGTCCGCACTTGCCCGACGAACGCCCGTCACTTCGGCGACCTTGCCGACCCGGACAGCAAGGTCTCGCAGCTGGTGGCACAGCGCGGCGGCTATGATCTGATGCCAGAGATGGGGACGAAACCCACCAACAAGTACCTGCCGCCCCGCAAGAAGGGGCCGGGGGACGCGAGCCCGCTGGCCCCGCTTCTGGACATCAAGGCCACGGGGATCGCCGGTTGGCTCGACCGGATGCTGGGGAAGATCTGAATGCATCCGGCACCATCAGTCATCCTGTTTTCCACCCTCTCGGGCCTGGGGTTCGGTTTCTTGGCTTTCCTTGGTTGGGGGGTGCTGACGCCCACGGGCTGGGCGGCGTTTTTCCTTTGGGGGCTTGGCTACGGTCTGGCGGTAGCCGGTTTGTTGGCCGCAACCTTTCACCTTGGCAATCCGAAGAACGCGCTGAAGGCTTTCACCCAGTGGCGCACGAGCTGGCTGTCGCGCGAGGCATGGGCCTCGGTTGCCACCCTCCTGATCCTCGCTCCCGTGGCCCTGTCGGACATCTTCGGCCTCGGCCTGCCGCGCCTTTTCGGCCAGGTTGGCGGGACCCTCGCGATCTTCACCGTCTTCACCACGGCGATGATCTACACCCAGATCAAGGCCGTGCCGCGCTGGCACCATTGGCTTACGCCGGTGATGTTCCTTTCATTCGCGCTTGCGGGCGGAGCGATGCTTTCGGGCCGCCATTGGGCGCCGGTCCTTCTTCTGGTGGTTGGGGCGGTGCTGTACGCCCTCTGGTGGGTCGGGGACACAGCCTTTGCCAAGGCAGGCCAGACGATGGGTACGGCCACGGGCCTCGACCGGCTCGGCGTTCCGTCCGTCTTCGACCCCGCGCATACGGCGGGGAACTATCTCAAGCGCGAGATGATCTTCGTGGTCGGCCGCAAGCATGCTGCCAAACTGCGGAAGATCGCGCTGGGGCTGGCCTCGGTCGTCCCCGCGCTCGCCCTGCTTTTCCCGTTCGGGGTGTACGGCATCGCCGTGGCCACGCTTTTGCATTTGGCCGGGGCGCTGGCCGCCCGCTGGCTGTTCTTCGCCGAAGCGGAACATGTCGTGGGGCTTTACTACGGCGCGCGGGGATGATCCTTATCGCGCCATGAGCGCGTTCAAGAGCTATGACATCTGCGGCCGTCTCGGGACGGACCTGACCGAAGCCATTACCCACCGGATCGCCCGGGCCTTCGCCACGGTGACCGGGGCGGACGCCGTCGTGCTGGCGCGCGACTGCCGCGAAAGTTCTCCCGCGCTGGCCGATGCAGTTGCGGCGGGACTGATGGCGCAGGGGGTGCGGGTCCTCGACCTTGGGATGGCAGGGACCGAGGAGATGTATTTCGCCACCGCCCATCTTGGGGCCGGGGGCGGGATCTGCGTGACTGCATCCCACAATCCCCGCGAATACAACGGGATGAAGCTGGTCGGACGCGGTGCCGTGCCGCTCCCGGACGCCGATTTCGCCCGTATCCGGGCGCTGACCGAAGGCGAGACCTCCTTCACCGCAGCCCCGGGCGGAACGCGAGAGGACCGGTCGTCGGTTCGTGCCGATTACGTTGCCCATGTGGCCGGGCTGGTGGGGCAGGGGATTGGCCCCTTGCGCCTGGTGGTCAACGCCGGGAACGGCGCGGCGGGGCAGACGCTGGATGCCTTGGTGGAGGGGCTCGCGTCACGGGGGGCGAGGCTGGACCTTGTCCGGATGCACCACACCCCGGATGGGAGCTTCCCGAACGGCATCCCGAACCCGCTTCTGCCCGAGAACCGCCCGGTCACGGCCGCGGCGGTCAGGGCGGCGAAGGCCGATTTCGGTGTGGCCTTCGATGGCGACTTCGACCGATGTTTCCTGTTCGATGGCGAGGGCGGCTTCGTCGATGGCGAGCATGTGGTCGCGCTCCTCGCCGCAGCCCATCTGGTCACTGAGCCCGGCGCAACGATTGTCCACGATCCGCGGGTGATCTGGGCGGTGCAGGACGCCGTGCAACGGGGCGGCGGGCGATCCGTTCTTGCGCCGACGGGTCACATCTTCCTGAAAGCCGCGATGCGCCGCGAAGGCGCGGTTTACGGCGGCGAGATGAGCGCGCACCACTATTTCCGTGGCTTCATGGCCTGCGATTCGGGGATGATCCCCTGGCTGTTGGTCGCGCGGCTCGTGTCGCAGTCGGGTCGCAGCCTGACCGAGCTTGTCGGCGCGATGCGGCGGGACTTCCCCTCTTCGGGAGAGATCAACTTCCGCGTGGCTGACCTTCCGGCCGTGGTAGCCCGCGTCAAGGCGGCGCTGGAGCCCGAGGCCCGGTCGGCTGACCGCACCGACGGGCTGAGCCTGGATTTCGGGGAGTGGCGACTGAACTTGCGCGCCTCGAACACCGAACCGCTTCTACGGCTGAACGTCGAGGCGCGGGGCGATGCGGGCCTGGTGGCCGCTGCCGTGGCGCGGGTGCGGGCGCTGATCGAAGCCTGAGCGCGCCCGCAGCCAGAAGGATCAGGCGGTGACGGACGACGCATTGGGCTTGCGGATGATCGGCCAGCCGCGGCGGAACACCGGGATCGGCGGCAGGTCATCGGCCAGGGCCTGAAGCGACGCCTCACGCCGTTTCAGGCGGGCGATTTCGGCGCGGATCTCGACAAGTTCATCGGCGAGGGTCAGACGGGAAGCGGACATTTGGTCCTCCTTTGTTCTTCTCGTCCACCATCGACTCGAAACCTAAAGACTTTGCTAAATGCCAGAGCGTTGGCAGTCTGTTTCCATCCCGGTGACTTGTCTAATGGGCGGAACAGGGCCAGTCTTGGGGAAAATACTGGACTGCTTGCATGTGGAATTTCAGCCTTCTGAAGGCCCTGGCTCTCTGGGGCAGGCTTGTGCCGCTTATGGCGGCCCGGCTTTTCGTGTTCGGTCTTGGCGCGGTTGCGCTTGGGGTTGCGATGGCAATCGGGGTCTGGGCGGGTGGCCGTCTGGGACTGATGGGCGGGGCCAACGATGCGGTCCTCGGCGGCCTGGCGGGGCTTCTGCTTGCAGCGGGTATCCTAGGGGTCTTTGGACGGGCGCGTGTGCGGGCGATGCAGTCCCAGCTAATTGCCCTGATTTCCGACATGCTGGGCGGCGTTCGGGTGCCAATGGGGCAAGGCCAGGTCGCCCATGCGCGCAGCGCAGTCGCGGCACGTTTCGGTTCGGCGGCGCAGCTGCAGTCGATCCACCGCTTTGTAAGGGGCGTCTCGGGCCGGGTTGCGGCAACCGGCGAAGGCGTTGCGCCATTGTTGGCCCTGCCGATCCTTGGGCGGCTTCTGACCGGGGGATTGGTCGACCAGATGGTGCTTGCCCATGCCTACCGTGCGCGCCCAGAGAATGCCTGGGAAGCCACGCATGACGGTTTGGTCCTTGCCACCCAGAATGCCCACGAACTTCTGGGCAACGCGTTCCGGATCAACGGGATCGGCTGGCTTCTGACCCTGGCCGCCTTCCTGTTCCTGTTGCCGCCCTTTGTGGCCTTTGCGGCGCTGGTGCCCCTGTTGGGCCCGGCCTCTGGTGCGATAGCGGCGGGGTTGGCGGCGCTTGCAGTCCGGTCGGCCCTGATCCAGCCCTTTGTCCTGGCCTGTCAGTTGCAGGCCTTCCGGCGCATCACGGCTGGGCAACAGCCCTTGGGCGAATGGCGTGGCCGGTTGACGCAAATCTCGACCCTGTTCCGCGAACTTGGCGATCGGGCGATCGGCTGGGCGCCTGAAACTGGACCAAACGCCTGAAATTGCGGCGCCCTCGTGCGCCCAAGCCCATGAAAATGCGCCGAACGCCCGTTGCGGCATGCCGGTAACTGTGGCAAGACTTATCACGACTGCCAACCAAACCGATGAGTTCAGAATGAGCGAATTCGCCAGCCGACGCGTGATGATGGTGGATACGCAGGTCCGCCCCTCGGACGTGACCAAGTTTCCGATCATCGACGCCATGCTGAGCGTCCCGCGCGAAACCTACGTGCCCGAGGACAAGCGCGAAGCGGCTTATGTGGGCGACAATCTTCCGCTAGGCCCCGGGCGCGTCGTGCTTGAGGCGCGGACGCTTGCCAAGCTACTTGATGCGCTGGATGTCCAACCGGGCGAGCTTGTGCTCGATATCGGCTGCGGGCTTGGCTATTCGGCGGCGGTGATCGCGCGGCTGGGTGAAACCGTTGTCGCCGTCGAAGAGGATGAACAGCTGGGGGCAGAAGCGCAGCGGCTTTTGTCCGAAGAGGGTGTCGACAATGCCATCGTGATCGTCGGCAAGCTGGCCGAAGGCTCGGCCAAATGCGCACCCTATGACGTGATTACGGTTGAGGGCGGGGTCGAAACCATGCCCGAAGCGATTCTGGCACAGCTTAAGGAGGGGGGCCGGATTGGTGCGGTCTTCATGGAGGGCGCTGTCGGCACAGCGCGCATCGGGTACAAGACGGGTGGTCGCGTGACTTGGCGGCCGGTGTTCAATGCCACAGCACCTGTGCTTCCGGGCTTTCAGGCCAGGCGGAGTTTTGTGCTTTAGGGCCAGTGGGTCCCTGTCCGGCCCGGCTTTTTGCCGTACGGACTTGCTTGCAACGCCCGCGCAATGACTGCGGGCCCGGATAAGGCGAAGATGATGCGTGCATGGCTTCTGTCTGCAGTCGTTGCCCTGGCGGGTGTGCTGGCTGCGCCCACAGCCCGGGCCGAGACCCTGGCCGATGCCCTGATCGCCGCGTACAGGAATTCGAACCTTCTGGACCAGAACCGCGCGGTCCTGCGCGCCGCTGATGAGGATGTGGCCGTCGCCGTGTCCTCCTTGCGTCCGGTCGTGTCCTATTCGCTGCAGGGCCAGTGGCAGCGTGCGGATGTTCAGGGTCTGCTTGGGCCCACTGTCACCGAAGGCCTGTCGGCCTCGCTGACGCTCAGCGCCGAGATGACGCTGCTGGACTTCGGCCGCCGCCAGCTTGGGATCGAAATCGCCCGGGAAAGCGTGCTGGCTACCCGGCAGGCCCTGGTCGAGGTCGAGCAGAACGTGCTGCTTGCCGCGGTGCGCGCCTATGTCGATGTCCGTCTGGCGCAGGAAGTGGTGGCGCTGCGGCAGTCGAACCTGCGCCTGATCACCCAGGAACTGCGCGCCGCGCAAGACCGGTTTGACGTGGGCGAGATCACCCGTACCGACGTGTCCATCGCCGAGGCGCGGCTGGCGGCATCCCGTGCGGCCCTGGCCTCGGCTGAGGGACAACTGATGATTGCGCGCGAGGCCTACAAGGCCGCGACCGGCGACTATCCGCATGCGCTGGCGGCTCTGCCGAAGGCTCCCGCCCTGCCACGCACCCAGGACGAGGCGCAGGGCGTGGCCCGGGCGACGCATCCGCTGATCCGGCAGGCCCAGCACCAAGTGACGATTGCCGACCTGCAGGTCGAACTGGCCAAGGCGAACCGCAAGCCAACCGTTGGGGCAGGGGTCACTCTGCGCACCGATGACGATGATCAAGAGTCGCAGACCTATGGCCTGTCGCTGAACCAGACGCTTTACGCGGGTGGCAGGCTGTCGGCGCTGCAGCGGGCGGCGTTGGCGGGCAAGGATGCCGCGCGGGCCGGGTTGCAGCAGACTGCTGTCGGCGTGGTGCAGAACGTGGGCGTCGCCTGGGCAAACCTCGCCGTGGCTGCTGCGTCGATTGAGGCGTCCGATCTTCAGATCCGCGCCGCGCAGGCGGCATTCGATGGTGTACGCGAAGAAGCGGCGGCCGGTACCCGCACGACGCTGGATGTCCTTGATGCCGAACAGGAACTTCTCGACGCGCGCAACGCACGGCTTGAGGCCGAGGCGCAGCGCTATGTCGCGGTCTATCAGGTGCTGGCGACGATGGGCCTTCTGACGGTGGAGCATCTGCAGCTTGGGATCCCGACCTACGACCCCGAGGCCTACTATGGCGCGGTTGAGAAAGCGCCGTCGCACAGCGCCCAGGGGAAGAAGCTGGATCGGATTCTGGAAAAGATCGGCGACTGATAATGCAGTTGCAGCGACAATCCGCGAATTCTGTTGCTATTCGGGAGGTTGTGGCGCTAAGTTGAGATCGCAATGCGCGCAAGCGAGCGGATCTTCTCCATGGCCGGACCCCTGAGCTCGGAAGAGATTGAGGACGTCGTTTCCTCGGTGCGTCGGCTTGTCTCCAACGAACAGCGCCCACGCAACCTGAGCCGTGACCTGAACTCTGAACGGCTGCTTCTGACCCCCGCGCAGCGGGTGATGCCCGACACGAGCCCCCTTGCGCCGCTGATGCTGGATGCGCCCCTGCTGGACGCCCGGCTGGTCGAGACCGCCACGACCCGCTCTGATCCGGCCCCGGCAGTGCTGTCGGCTGAGATCCTGCCTGTCGCTCCGGTCACGGCGGTGCCCGAGGACACCGAGGCAGTGACCTTGGTGGTTGTTCCAGATGACGCCGATCCTGATGTCAACATCGACGATGACGTCTTGCCCACAGCGGATCCCGAACCGGCGATCGATCCCGAACTGGCCGCCGATCTGGCAGAGGCGACGCTTGAAGAACCCCAGGCCGAATGGGAAGACGAAATCTGGGTCGAACCGGCTGCTGTTTCTCTTGGCGAGGTTGCGCTGGCTGCCGAAGAGGCAGAGGTCTTGACCGGCCCGCCATCGGACGACGAAATGTTGGACGGTGGGGCATCGGACGATCACGCCGAACCCTGGGTGCAGGCTGACCTTGATCCCGACGGCGAAGGGCCGATCCCCTTCGTGCCTTTGCGGCGCCGGGCCGAGCATCTTGCCGCCCGCCTTGCCGCGGGCGAGGTCGTAGAGACCCCAAGGCCAGAGGCGGCAACCGAGGTCCTTCCGCTCTCGGACGCCGCGCCAGCCGATGCCGTAGAGGCCATCGCAGCCGAAAGCGAACAGGAGGCGGGCCAGGGGCATCGGGCGACGGAATTCGTCGACGCGGACGGCATGCAGATTGACGTTCTGGATGAACAGGCCTTGCAAGAGATCGTTCGCCAGACCTTGCGCGCCGAGTTGCAGGGCGAATTGGGCGAGCGCATTACCCGCAATGTCCGCAAGCTGGTCCGGGCAGAAATTAACCGCGCCTTGATGGCGCGCGACCTGGACTGACCGTAGGTCCCCGATCTCGTTAAACCAAAACGCGCCCCGGTGGGGCGCGTCAAATCGGTGCGATCCAGGTTTGGATCAGGCGGCCTCGGCCTGTTCCAGTTCCAGCGCGTGGCGACGTTCCGATTCTTCGCGCGACAGCGCGACCGAGGTGCGCACGCCTTTGGCGACGAATTCCATCAAGCCCTTGACCACCCGCTCGTTCGGGTCGATCCCGGCGCAGGACAGCACTTCACGGCCGTCACGCGACCGAGCCCAGCGGGCAATCTGGTCCGGCCCGTTGCCATACTTCTTGTCGTCGGCAATAGCGTCGTCCAAAGCAGCGAGAACCACGGCGGCAAAAAGCTTGCGTGCACGCTGGCCCTGCTCGAAGTTGAATGCGGTGCTGTCGATGGTGTCACGCATGTTGGTTTCCTTTATTCTTGCTCTTGTATTTCCGACCGTCCGGTGTTTGTACCGGCTTGGCCCCGATTCGGGGGTTACCGGTTTGGAATGACTGCCATGCATCAGGCGCATGGCTTGTGCAGAACTCATCATTATCTAGTCGGTAGTGACGCCGACCATAGACGAGATTTAGAGGCATGGGTGAGTATTTCAACCATTGGTTAAGATATTCTTGGTGATGCGCGCGCAGGTCGCTTAAGCGACGGTTACGCGGGCCTGACCGGCCTGCAGGGAGCCGTTCATCCGGTCAAAACGCAGGTAGGCGAGACCAGTTCCGCCCGATTGCGTAAAAATTAAGCCGACCGGCTTGCCGTCGCTGTCCAGGATTTCGGTCCCGACCGGCGCCGAGCCTTCCACCGCGACCCGCACCAGCCCTTTGCGCAGCTCGGTCTTGTGCTTCATGCGGGCCGTGACTTCCTGGCCGACGTAGCAGCCCTTTCGGAAGTCGACGCCGTGCAGCCGTTCGAACCCTTGCTCCAGAATGTAGCTGTCATCCGGGACCAGCTCGATCCCGCTTTCGGGGATCAGGTTTGCGACGCGGATCGCATCCCAGTCGATCGAGGGATCGGCCCCGGGTGCCTCTGACCAGGCCCGCCAGCCAAGGGCGGGATGGCGCGGATCGGGCAAGGCACCTTCGGGTCCGTCCCCCAGACCTCGCAGGACATGCAACTCTGAAGGACTGATCTGCACGTCCGAGCGCAGGCGGTACATGGTCAAGCGTCGCAGGGTGTCGGCGGCCAGTCGCGTTGCAATATCAATCAGCAGTTCGCCAGACGGACGGCGGGCGACGAAGAAATCGGCCAGATACTTGCCTTGCGGTGTCAGAAGGGCCGCCCAGATGATCCCGGAACCTGCTTCCAGCGGACGCAGGTCGTTTGACACCAGACCCTGCAGGAAGCCGATCGCATCCTTGCCGGTCAGCGTCCAGACTGTGCGGTCGAGGGCGGTCTCTCCATGGGTCATGTGTCGACAGATAACCGGCGCCGGGGCATGGCGGAAGGGTCAGTCACGCAGTTGTGCCCCTTGCAGTCGCGCGTAGGCCCCCTGACGTGCCATCAGGCTGTCATGCGTGCCTTCCTCGACCAGACGGCCTTGCTCCAGCACGATGATCTTGTCAGCCCCATTCACCGTCGACAGTCGGTGCGCGATGATCAGGGTCGTGCGGCCTGCCTGGGCGCGGGATAGCGCGGTAGAGACACTGGCTTCGGTCCGGGTGTCCAGCGCCGAGGTCGCCTCGTCCAGCAGCAGGACCGGCGCGTCCGCCAGCAGAGCCCTCGCAATCGCCACCCGCTGCCGCTGCCCGCCCGACAATGCCGAGCCACGGGTGCCCACCCGCGTCTCAAGCCCCATCGGCATCTGGGTCAGGAAACCCGCCACTTCGGCATCGTCCAGGACCTGCCTCACGCGATCAGGATGGCGATCCTCCCGGCCCAATAGCAGGTTTTCCAGGAGCGTCTCGTCGAACAGCGCTGCATCCTGACTGACGGATGCCAGAAGCGCCCGTTGGTCGAAAAGGCTCATCTCCTGCACGTCCACTCCGCCGATCAGGATTCGCCCGGCGTCCGGTTCGATCAGCGCCGCGATCAGCTGGAACACGGTGGTCTTCCCCGCCCCCGAAGAGCCGACAAGAGCGGTCACTTTCCCGGCCTCTGCCGTGAAGCTGAGCCCGTTCAGAACCGGGCGGTCGGGATAGGTGAAGCGGACATCCTCGAAACGGATCTCGGGGGCTCCGGGTGCGGGAACTGCGCGGCTCTGCGTCGGACGGGTGCCCGAAGGCTTGGTGTCGAACAGCAGGAACACCCGCTCAAGGCTCGCCTCGGCCACCTGCCACTGCCCGGCAAGATCGCTTAGCCGCCGGATCGGCTGGAAGGTCAGCGTCATGGCGGTG
This sequence comes from Tabrizicola sp., assembly GCA_046076605.1. Classification (GTDB taxonomy): domain Bacteria; phylum Pseudomonadota; class Alphaproteobacteria; order Rhodobacterales; family Rhodobacteraceae; genus Tabrizicola. The sequence continues at coordinate 5,425 of JBJTSJ010000445.1, read as the reverse complement.
AAAAACGACATGAACTCGCCGATGGTGCGATCGCCGTCTGCAACCTCTGAACCGCCCAGCATGAGGACCATGAAGAAGCCGATCCCCGTGATGACATCAACCAGAGCCGGCATCGCGGCACGGGCGATACTCGCCTTTTCTTCGGCCCGGATGATGGTCTGGATGATGCGCTGGAAACGCCCGGTCTGGTAATCCTCCAGCCGGTTCAGCTTGACTGCGTGGATGCCGTGAAAAATCTCGTCCATCCGGGTGACGCGCAGTCCCGCTTGTTCGCGCGTCAGCATCGCCTTGCGGTGCAGGTACCTTCTCAGGAAAAAGGCAGGCAGCAGAAGCAGCGGCACCCCGATCAGCGCCGCCACGGTCCACAGCGGGTCGATCATGACCGCAACGACGAAAAGCCCGATCAATGAAACAAGGTCACGCCCGATACCGCCGATCAACAGGGCCGAGGCCCCCTGTGCAGCCATCGTGTCGCCCTGAACCCGTTCGATCAGCGCGCCCGGTGAGTGTGTGTGATAGAAGCTTGCATCCAGGGTCAGCAGATGCCGCAGCAGGTCCACCTGCATCGCCCCCGCGGCGCGCTGGTTCACCCGCGCCAGCAGCCAGCGCCCGATGATCGAGGTTATCGCGCGGAAGATGAACAGCCCGAAGATCGCCCCGCCAACCCAGATCAGCGCGCCTGATCCTCCCGGGGCAAAGACACGGTCAAACAGCGGCTCCAGCAAGTAGGACAGCAGGCCCAGCGTCGCGCCTTCCGCCATCATCACCAGGAAGGCCAGCGCCATGATCGGCAGATGCGGCCTTAGGTAGGCGCGCCACAGACGCCCGAACAGTTCGCGCGAAGTGTAGGGACGTTTGGTGTCCGGGGCCTGGCCTTCGTCATGCATGGTCGTGGGTTTAGCGGGAAAGGTCCGAACCCTCAAGCCGCCGTGGTTGACGCCGCCGGTTGACGCCGCCGAAGCCCGGGCCTAGCCATGTCGGGCAAGCGACAGGAGAGACGCATGAGCCTTGCCAACGGCCGCCCCTATCTGGCCATTCCCGGACCTTCGGTGATCCCTGAGCGGGTGCTACGCGCGATGCACCGCGGCTCGCCCAACATCTACGAGGGGCCGCTGATTGACCTGGTGGCGAGCCTCTTCCCCGACTTGCGTCAGTTGGCCGGAACCACGGGGCATGCGGCGATCTACATTGGCAACGGTCATGCCGGGTGGGAGGCCGCGAATGCCAACCTCTTCAATCGGGGCGACAAGGCCTTGGTGCTGGCGGTGGGGCAGTTCGGACTGTCCTGGGCCAATTCCGCCCGCACCATGGGGGTCGAGGTCGAGGTGCTTGACTTCGGCAAATCCACCCCCGCCGACATGAACCGGGTGGAGGCCGCGCTGCGGGCCGACGCCGGGCACAAGATCAAGGCGGTGCTGACGACGCATGTCGACACTGCAAGCTCGATCAGGACCGACATCAGCGCCTTGCGCGCGGCAATCGACGCGGCAGGCCACCCCGCGCTGCTTGCCGTGGATTGCATCGCGTCCCTCGGCTGCGACGAGTTCCGGATGGACGACTGGGGCGTCGATGTCATGGTCGCGGCCTGCCAGAAGGGGCTGATGACGCCCCCCGGCATGGCCTTTGTCTGGTTTTCGGAAGCGGCCCGAATGCGCTGTGGCCGGACGGATCTGGCCACGCCCTACTGGGCCTGGGGTCCCCGCGCCGAGCCAGAGGAGTTCTGGCAGATCTGGGACGGCACTGCCCCCACCAGCCACCTCTACGGCTTGCGCGAGGCGCTGGACATGATCCGCGAGGAAGGCCTGCCGAATGTCTGGAAGCGCCACCACACGCTTGCCAGCGCGGTCTGGGCCGCCTTCGATGCCTGGAGTGCGGGCAACCCCGCCATTGGCATGAACGTGTCGAACGCTTCGGACCGCGGCTGGTCGGTCACCGCCGCCCGCTTCGGCGCGCCCCACGCAACGCGGCTTCGCGAATGGTGCGAACACAAGGCGGGCGTTACGCTTGGCATCGGCCTTGGCATGGCGCCCTCGACCGAACCGGCCTATCACGGTTTCCTGCGCGTGGGCCACATGGGACATGTGAACGCCCACATGACCCTTGGCGCGCTGGCGGTGATGGAGGCCGGGATGACCGCGCTGGACATCCCGCATGGGGACGGTGCGCTGACGGCGGCGGCGCGGGTCGTGGCCGAGGGTGCGCAATGAGCCACACCCTACGCCTTTGCCCGCCGTTCGCGGACCGAAATGTAGATCGCGGACGCAATCAGGATCACCACGCCCAGCACTGTCCAGCGGTCCGGTAGATCGCCGAAGAACCACCATCCGACGACGGTGGCCATGATGATCTCGGTGAATGCCAAGGGCGCCAGAAGCGAGGCCTCGGCATGTTCATAGGCCCGCGTGATCAGCACATGGCCCAGAGTGGCAATGACCCCCAGGCCCGCCAACATCCCCCATTGCATGGGCGTTGGTGACTGCCACAGGAAGGGCAGGGCGAGCGTCATCAGCACCGCCCCCACGGCCGAGGTCTGGAAGGTCAAGACCGTCGCATCCGCCGCCCCGGCGATCTGGCGGGTCATCACGAAATAGGACCCCAGCGCCACGCCGGCACCTAGGGCATACAGAGTGCCGGGGTTCACCTCGACCAGTCCGGGCCGGATGATGATCAGCGTGCCCACGAACCCCACCGCCACGGCAGCCCAGCGGCGCGGGCCAACCCGCTCGCGCAAGACCAGCGCCGACAGGATCACGATGACCAGCGGATTGACGAAGAAGATCGCCAGCGCATCAGCGATGGGCAGGTACTTCAGCGCCTGGAAGAACAGGAAGGTCGCGCCGAACAAAAGGATGGCGCGGGCCAGGTGATGCCAGGGCTGCGCCGGAAGGAAGGCCCGTGCCCCTTCGGCCCGCAGCGCGAACGGCAGCGTCATCAGCCCCCCGAACAACGCTCGCGCCCAGACCACGATCAGGATCGGCATCCCGGCCTGGCCCAGCTTCTTGGCGATGACGTCGATGAAGGGCAGGATCGCCATTGCCGCCAGCATCAGTGCGATGCCGATCAACGGGCGGGGAGGGGCAGGGGGCATGGTCAGTCCTTGACAGTCGTGCCACGCTAGGGGGCCTGCCTTTGGCAAGCCTGCCCGTTTGCGACATCTGGCGTGCCGCCCTTGGCCGGCCCCGGAGGGTTTCCCACCCTCCGGACCTCCCGTGGGATATTTTCTGAAGAGAAAGACAATTTGATTCAAATGCCTTTCATCGGGAGCTCATCCTCCAGATAGACCCGGATGATCTCGTCAAAGCTGGTCTCGGCGGTGAAGCCCAAGGCGCGGGCGGTGGTGGCTTCGCAGGCCTCGGCCCAGGGTTCGACGATGGCCTGGATCACCGGGTCGGGTTCGTGCCGGATCAGGTCGACCACCTTTTGTCCGGCGACGCGCCGCAGGGCCGCGATCATCTCGGCGATGCTGGCCGACAGGCCCGGCATCGACAGGGCGCGGCTGGCTTCCAGCAAGGACGTGTCCAGCGTGGCCGCCCGCAGGAAGAACCCGGTCGCCGCGCGGGGGCTGGCGAACCAGTGGCGCAAGGTATCGCGGACGGGCAGGGTGGCCGGCAACCTGTTCAACGGCTCGCGCAGGATCGAGGAATAAAAGCCCGAGGCCGCGCGGTTCGGCTTGCCCGGCCGGATGCAGATCGTCGGCAGCCGCAGCGCCACACCGTCCAGCAAACCCCGACGCGAGTAGTCGGAGAGCAAGAGTTCGGTCATCGCCTTTTGCGTGCCATAGCTCGTCCGTGGCGTCAGGTGGAAGTCGTCGGGGATGACCTTCGGGAAAGGCGCGCCAAAGACCGCGAGCGAGGAGGCGAAGACCACCCGCGGGCAATAGTCGGGGATCGCCGCGATGGCGTCGAACAAGGCGCGCGAGGCGTCGAGGTTGACGGCATAACCCTTGGCAAGATCCGCCTCAGCCTCGCCCGAGACGATCGCTGCCAGGTGGAAGATCAGGTCCGGCCTGCCCTGTACCAGCAGGTCGGCCGCGCCGGGATCAGCATAGTTTACCGCAAGGGACGCAGCCCCGGGCACGTCTGGCGGGGCCACCACATCGGCCAAGGTCAGGCGTGAAAAGGGCAGGGCGCCGCCAGTGATCGCCGCGGTCAGCTTGCGGCCCAGCATTCCCGCCGCGCCCAGGATCAGGATGTGCATGGCTCCCCCTCCGCTTTCCGGAAGGGGACCATATCAGGCGGCGAAAGCCAAGCGGATCAGCCGCCGTTCTTGGCCAGCCAGTCGGTCATCCATTTGATCTCGGCTTCCTGCGCCGCGATGATCCCTTCGGCAAGCTTCTTCACCTCGGGGTCCTTGCCGTGCTCCAGCACGATCTTGGCCATCTCGACCGCGCCCTGGTGGTGCGGGATCATGCCCTTGATGAAATCGACATCGGCATTGCCGGTGTATTCGATCGCCATCATCTCGTGCATGCGGGTGTTGGCGTCCATGAAGGCCATCGAGGCCGGCCCCATGTCGCCCATCATCATGTGGCCTTCGTGGCCGGTGGACGTCTCTTGCGCAATGGCCGCAACGCCAGCGGCGGCCGCAACAAGGGCCAGGGCGAGGGTGATCGGTTTCAGCATCACAGGTCTCCTTCCGTATCTGTTGTGCCTCTTTTCCGACCTTCCCCCGTGGGAAGGAAACTCATTTCGCCGTGAAGGGCGATTGTGCCGCACCTGTGCACGACCTCAGGCGATCTGTGCGGCGAGGCCCCCTTTCCGCTGCCCGCGCATGGGGATATCCTTGCCTTGTGGGAAGCAAGCACGCGGTGACCAGGGTGAAGCGCAAGGGGCAGAGGCCCGTCGTCGGGATCATCGGCAACAGCTACATGCTGAATGGCAGCTATCCGGCGCATTCTGCCGGGACGATGAACACGTCCGCCGTGGCCGAGGTCGCGGGCTGCTTGCCGCTGATCATCCCGTCCGATCCGCGGTTTGTCAGCGTGGGTGAATTGCTGGACCTTTGCGACGGCTTTCTGCTGACCGGGGGCCGGCCCAACGTGCATCCCAGCGAATACGGCGAGGAGGAGACCCCCGCCCACGGCGCCTTCGACCGGGGCCGGGACGCGATCACGCTGCCCCTGGTCCGGGCTTGCGTCGACCGCGGTCAGCCCTTCCTGGGCATCTGTCGTGGCTTTCAGGAGGTCAACGTGGCCCTGGGCGGTACGCTGCACCCCGAGATCCGAGAGCTTCCGGGCCGGATGAACCACCGCATGCCCCCTGACGGTACGCTGGAAGAATGCTTTGCGCTGCGCCACACGGTGACCTTCACCGAAGGCGGGGTGTTCCACCGGCTGATGGGCGTGCGCGAGGTAATGACCAACACGCTGCATGGCCAGGGGATTGCCCGCCCGGCGGGCAGCATCGTGATCGACGGCCATGCCCCC
>JBJTSJ010000444.1:0-4297 GCA_046076605.1 Tabrizicola sp. | reverse complement strand
TGCCATGCCACGCACCGCCGTGAACCCGTGTGACTGTTCGCTGGCGCTGGGCTACAATCAGGGAGACGTGCTGGCAGGCCTGAGCCGCCAGTTGGTCTGCGCCGGGCAGACTGCCGTCGACGGATCGGGCGCGCCGCAGTTTCCGGGTGACATGCGGGGCCAGATCGGGCTGGTCCTGGACAATCTGGAGGCGGTGCTAGTCAAGGCCGGGATGAGCCTGGGCAATGTGGTGAAGCTGACGGTCTATGCCACCGACGTGGATGCGGCCCTGCGGAACTTTGACCTTCTGGGCATGCGGTTCGGCCCGGCTGGGGTGCGGCCGCCGATGACGCTTTTGGGGGTCACCCGCCTGGCGCTGCCGGACCTGATGATCGAGATCGAGGCGCTTGCCGTGGCCTGACCGCGTAGGGTGGGCGCGGCGCCCACCCTACTATTCGCCGCGCGGGAAACGCTTCGATTCTTCCAGCACGTTCAGGTCCATGTGGTTGCGCATGTAGCGCTCGCTGGCTGCGCGAAGGGGCTGGTGATCCCAGGGGAAATACGCGCCGTTGCGGAGCGCCTCGTACACCACCCAGCGGCGGGCCTGGCTTTCGCGGACCTGGGCGTCGTAGGCGGCGAGGTCCCAGCGGGCGTCGGCGAGCTGGCGGAAGTGCTGCAGGACCGGCTCGGCGCGGGGGTCTTGCGCGAGGTTCTGCGTCTCGCCCGGGTCGTTGGCCACGTCGAACAGCTGTTCGGGGTCGGCGGGGCAGCGGATGTATTTCCAGGCGCCGTCCCGCAGGGCGACCATCGGGGTGATCGTGCCTTCGGTGGCGTATTCCATCGCCACGGGGCCTCGGACAGCGCCGTTCGCCACCGGGATCAGGTTCACCCCTTCGGTCCAGGGGGCAACCTCCTCCATCGAGATGCCGGCCAGCGCGGCAAGCGTGGGGGCGAGGTCGATGGAGCTGACCGGGGTATCCACCAGGCCCGCGAGCATGTCGGGCGCGGCGATCATCAAAGGGACGCGGGCCGAGCCTTCGAAGAAGTTCATCTTGAACCAGAGGCCCTTTTCCCCAAGCATCTCGCCGTGGTCGGAGAGGAAGACGACGTGGGCCTCTTGCCTTGTGGCTTCGAGGACCGAAAGGATCTCGCCGATCTTGTCGTCAATGTAGCTGATGTTGGCGAAATAGGCCTGTTTCGCGCGGCGGATGTGGTCAGGGGTGATCTCCATCCCGCGCCAGTCGCAGGCGTCCATCAGGCGTTTGGAATGGGGGTCCATGTCCTCGTACGCGACCGGCTCGGGCGGTTCGCATTCCGGCGCGCCCTCGTAGAGGTCCCAATATTTGCGGCGGGCGACGAAGGGGTCGTGCGGGTGGGTGAAGCTGACGGTCAGCGCCCAGGGGCGGGGGTCCTGCCCGCGCGACAGGTCGTAGATCTTTTGCACCGCCTGGAAGGCCACGTCATCGTCGTATTCGTACTGGTTGGTGATCTCGGCCACGCCTGCCCCGGTGACGGAGCCAAGGTTGTGATACCACCAGTCGATCCGCTCGCCCGGCTTACGATAGTCCGGGGTCCAACCGAAATCTGCGGGGTAGATGTCGGTCGTCAGGCGTTGCTCGAAGCCGTGGAGCTGGTCGGGGCCGACGAAGTGCATCTTGCCGGAAAGCGCGGTCTGGTAGCCTGCCCGGCGCAGGTGATGGGCGTAGGTCGGGATGTCCGAGGCGAATTCGGCGGCGTTATCGTAGACCCTCGTGAGGCTGGGAAGTTGGCCAGACATGAAGCTGGCCCGCGCGGGGGCGCAGAGCGGCGAGGCCGTGTAGCAGTTCTTGAAGCGTGTGGACCGGGCGGCAAGGCGCTTGAGGTTCGGGGCGTGGAGGAAATCCGCCGGGCCGTCGGGGAAGAGCGTCCCGTTCAGCTGGTCGACCATCAGGATCAACAGGTTGGGCATGGTCATGGCGTGTCCTTCGTTGGCCTGGAGTCTGTCTAGCCCGTCGTAGGGGCGCGTCTGGCCCCCGACCGACCCGCCTTCGCCGAATGCGTCATCCGGGTTGGGTGCCCCCCGTCGCCTCGGTCACCTGATCCGCCGCTGCCCGCACCAGCGCGCCGATGCGGGTTGCGTCTGACAGCCCCATGCGGAAGGCGGGGCCAGAGACGGAAAGGCCCGCCACCGGCTCGCCATGTGCGTTGAAGATGGGTGCGGCGACGCAGCGCATGCCTTCGGCGCGTTCCTGGTCGTCGATGGAAAAGCCGCGGTCGCGGGTGCGGTTCAGGTCGCGGAGAAGCGCCGAGTCGCTGGTCAGGGTGAGGGAAGTGAACTTTTCGAGGCCCTTGCGGGCCAGGATGCCGCGGGTCTTTTCCTCCGGGTACCAGGCGAGGAGGGCTTTGCCGATCCCGCTTGAGTGCATCGGCGCGCGGGTGCCCGGGGGGAAGAAGGCGCGGATCGCCTCGTAGGTTTCGACCTGGGCCACGAAGAAGACCTCGTCCTTGACCTCGATGCCAAGGTTTGCGGTTTCCCCCGTCTCGCGCATGAGCGCGTCCATCGGTTGGCGCGCGCGTTCCACGACCTTGGTGCGGCGCAGGAAGGCCGATCCCACGCGAAACGCGCCGGGGCCGATGTGCCAGAACTGGCCCGGTTCCTCGACCTCGACCATGCCGTGGCCTTGCAGGGTGACGAGGGCGCGGAAGACGGTGGCGATGGCCTCTCCCGTGTCCTCGGCGATCTCGGAGAGCGTGCGGCCGGGGTTCAGCGCGACATGGGTCAGGATGTCGAGGCCGCGATCCAAAGCCTGCACGGTGTTCTGGTCGGTCTTGTCGTTGAACGCCTTCGGGCGGCCGCGGGGTTTCTGGGCCATCGGGGCCTCCTTAGCGTGAAAAAGCGCAAATAATTGAGTAGACTGGGGGATAGCATGTTTCTGTAACAGTGAAAAATCTTTTCGAAAAAATTGTGCGCATTGGTCGCAGGGCGTAGCTTTTGTGGGCGATCTTTCAGGGAGTTGCCCGATGTCCATGCAGAACCCGGTTTTCATTCCCGGCCCGACAAACATCCCCGACTCGGTGCGGAAGGCCTGCGACATGGGCACTCTGGACCACCGGTCCCCGGCCTTTGCGCGGCTGTTCAAGCCTGCGGTGGAAGGGGTACGGCGGGTTTTGCGGATGGATCAGGGCGAGGTCATCATCATCCCCTCGACCGGAACGGGCGGCTGGGAGGCGGCGGTGACGAACACATTGTCGCCTGGTGACACGGTGCTTGCGGCGCGGTTCGGGATGTTCATCCACCGCTGGATCGACCTCTGCCAGCGGCATGGGCTGCAGGTGCAGATCATCGAGGCGGCTTGGGGCCAGGGCGCTCCGTTGGCTGCGATTGAGGCGGCGCTGAAGGCTGACACGGCAGGAAAGATCAAGGCGGTGCTGGCGACGCATAACGAGACGGCGACCGGGGTGAAGTCCGACATCGGCGGCATCCGGGCGGCGATGGACGCTGCGGGGCATGGGGCGCTGCTGTTCGTGGACGGGGTGTCGTCGATCGCCTCGATGCCCTTCGACTTCGCGGGCTGGGGCGTGGATATCGCGGTGGCGGGCAGCCAGAAGGGCTTCATGCTGCCGGCGGGGCTTGCGATCCTTGGGGTCTCGCCCAAGGCGATTGCCGCGATGGAGACGGCGCGGCTGCCGCGGACCTTCTTCGATTTCAAGGACATGCTGGCCTCCTATGCGCGCGGCGGCTACCCCTATACGCCCGCCGTGGGTCTGATTGCCGGGCTGGCCCATTCCATCGACCTTCTGGAGAGCGAGGGCCTCGACAATGTCTACGCCCGCCACCACCGCCTGGCCGAAGGCGTGCGCCGCGCGGTCTTCGCTTGGGGGATGACGCCCTATGCGGCCTCGCCGGACCTTTATTCCGACACGGTGACTGCGGTGAAGGTGCCTGCCGGGTGCGACGGAACGGCCCTCGTGCAACTGGCGGCGTCGAAATACGGCATGGCCTTCGGCGTGGGCCTGGGCGAAGTCGCGGGCAAGGTGTTCCGCATCGGGCATCTTGGAATGCTGACCGAAGCGATGGTGCTGTCGGGCCTCTGCGTGGCCGAGATGTGCATGGCGGATCTTGGCTGGCCGGTAAAGCTGGGCAGCGGGGTCGCGGCGGCGCAGGAGTACTATCGCGGGACGGTTCCCGCGCTGGCGATGGCGGCGGAGTAGGGGCCAAGACTTTTCGAAAAATCTTGCAAAATCCTTCGAAGGACTTTGGGCACCCAGCGGAAAGGGCAGGAAAGTGAAGGACATGAACGGATTGCAGATCCCCACCTACGACGACATGCTGGCCGCG
>JBJTSJ010000443.1:0-3829 GCA_046076605.1 Tabrizicola sp. | reverse complement strand
GTCAAGATCATCCTGCTTCTCCGATGCCGTGTTTTCAAAGGACGGGCGCGCGCCTCTCCCGCTCCGCTCGGACGGAATGGGGGAGCAGCTAGACGAAACGGAAGGTCCGGCACGCGCCCGGAACCCGGCATCCAGACGGAGGCCGGGAACGAGCAACCGCCTTACGAGACGGAAACGCGGAGCAGCTTGATCGCTGCAAAGTCGGTGATGTCGCCACCAACACGCTTGCTGGCGTAGAACAGCACGTGCGGCTTGGCCGAGAACGGATCACGCAGGATTCGCAGGTCAGGACGCTCGGCGATCGTGTATCCCGAGGCGAAGTCGCCGAACGCAATCGGGAAAGTGTTCGCCGCCACATCCGGCATGTCTTCACAGATCAGCACCGGATAGCCCATGAGACGCGCAGGTTCGCCCGCCTGCAGGCTGTCACCCCACATGAAGCGGCCATCGGCGTCCTTCATCTTGCGGACGGCACCTGCCGTCCTCGAGTTCATGATGAATGTGCCATTGGCGCGGTAGTCTGCACCCAGTGCATAGACCAGGTTCACGATGCAATCGCTGGCGTTGGTTGTCGCGAAGTCGGCGGCAGCGCCTGTCGGGATAAAGCCAAGGTTGCCCCAGGTCCAGCTCGCATTCGGAACCTTGGTCGGCAGCAGGAAGCCTCTGGGCTTGTCGACCCCGTCACCGTTGATGAAGGCAGCAGCTTCAGCGCGGATAAAGCGGGTGGCAATTTTGCCAGCCAGCCAGCCTTCGACGTCGAACGCGCTGTCGTCAAGGATGCGCTGGCTTGCCTTCGGCATCGCCGACAACTCGTGCAGCTTGATCGAGATACGTTCAATCGTCGGGGTCGAGGTTTCCGTCTGCGCCGCCACTTCCGTGGCCCAGCCGGAACCAACCTCGGACCGGTCGATCAGGACGTCGTAGGACACCGCATCGACCTGAACAATATTCGCAGCTGAGCGGAGCGATGCTGTCGAAACCAACATCGAACGGATCGTATCCGCTGTCTGCGGATCGACCAGAAAGCCGCCATCTGCCGCAACGGCCGTGGACAGCGCCTTGCCTTCCAGCGTCAGGCCACGCAGGCTGTCATCATCGCCCGAACGCAAGTAGGCATTGAAGGCCTTCTTGTGCGGGGCATCCAGTTCCACCGCAGCCGAAAGGGCCGGGCGGCCGTAAGTCATGGTTTTCCGATCCAGCATGGTCAGTCGCTCTTCCTGATGTTGCAACGCTTGTTTCACTTCTGCCTGAAAGCCATTGAACTCTTTCAGGAAACCGGTCATCGCGGATTTCACTTCCGTCGCCGGCGACATGTGGTGGGCCTGGGACAAGCCTTCCCCGGCCCGAGCCTCTCTCTCGGTCATCGTCGTCACCTCTCTTCGATGAAAAGGCCCGGGCGCTAGCAGCGCTCGGCCAGGGTCCGGCGCGCGTCCTCAAAGACGTTGGCCAGTTCACGGAAAACATCCGAAACCGCATCCGATTTCGCCGTCACCCGCGCTTCGGGAAGCATGGGGAATGTCACCAGCGACACTTCCCACAGTTCCAGCTCCTGCAAGAGACGCCGCCCCTTGCCGTCGCGTTCCGCCTTGACGGTCCGGTAGCCGATCGACAGCCCGTCAATCGCCCCCGCCGTCAGCAATGCCGCCGCCTCGCGGCCCTTCTCTACCTCGGTCAGGATGCGGCCCTTGACCCACAGGCCCTGAGCATCCTCGCGCACCTCATCCCAAACGCCGATGGGCTGCGCCGGATCGTGCTGCCACAGCATCTTGACCCGCTCACCCTTGCCCTGCAGCCGTTGCAGCGAGGCCGCATAGGCCCCCTTTTGAACGATGTCGCCACCCTGATCCTTCAACCCGAAAAGCGAGGCATAGCCGGCGACAATCCGGCCATCCGTTACCGTCAACCCAGCTTCGGGGCGGTGATACTTCCGCTCCGGTGCGCCTTGATGTTCCATCATCGCCTACCTCATTGCCGCCTTGATCAAGGCCTCGGCCCCCTGCGCCAGCAGGAACGCCGCCACCCCGTAAACACCCAGCCAGATGCGCTTTTCCAACCGCTCCAGCGTGCTGTCGATCTGCCCCAGCCGGAACTCCAGCGCCGACCAGCGCTCATCCATCACCCGCTCATTCGCCTCGATCCGGGCATGGGCCGCATCGAAGCTGTCCAGCACGAAACGGGACCCCGTGCCCTCTTTGCGAATGGTCATTCATCCTCCTGCAGCCTTGGCAGGCCCAAAAGCACCCGCTTTTCCGCTTGTGTCAGGAAGTCCGCCGCACCGACCCTTGCCCATTGCTGATCCCGCTCCACCGCTAGCGCAGGGATTTGGTCGAGGTCCGGCTTCAACTCAACCGCCTCGCCGGTAAACTGCATCAGCCAATGCGACAGGCTTGCCAGCACGCGGGTCGCCAGGGGCAGCACGGTCAGGCGGTAGAAGGCCCGGTTCGCCTCCTGATAGTTCGCGTAAGTCGCGTCGCCCGGAATGCCGATCAGCATGGGCGGCACCCCGAAGGCAATCGCGATTTCGCGCCCCGCCGAGAGCTTTGTTTCATGGAACTCCATGTCACTTGGGCTGAACCCCATCGGCTTCCAGTCAAGCCCGCCTTCCAGCAGCATCGGCCGCCCCGCATTCCGGGCGCCCTGATGGTGGGTCTCGATCTCGCTGATCAACCGGTCGTACTGGTCCGAACTCAGGTTCGACTGACCGTCCGGCCCCTTGTAGACAATCGCCCCCGAAGGCCGCGCGGCATTGTCCAAAAGCGCCTTCGACCAGGAACTTGCGCTGTTGTGCACGTCAATTGCCACTGCCGCCGCCTGCAAGGGCGACAGGCCATAGTGGTCATCCATCGGATGAAAGCTCTTGATATGGCAGATCGGGCTTTGCCCTTCCGCGACCGGAAAGCGATGCGTCCGCCCGCCGACCGAGTAATCATAGGTACCGGCCAGCCATCCGCCCCTGGCACCAAGGACATCCGGTCCGACCGCAGCACATGCAGCTCTGCCGGTCCCTTTTCACCCATCACCGCCTCGACATAGGCGTTGCCCGAGAGAAGAAGGAAGCCGTAGATCGCCTCCATCAACTCGGCCCGGCCCTGCCCTGCATTCGGTCGCGACAATAGGCCCAGCACAGGATGCACATCATAGCGGCGTTCCGCGTCCTGACAGACCACGGGCAAGGCCGCCGCCGCCTCGGCAATCAGCCGCACGGCCCGAAAGCCCACCGGATTGCCCTGAAACCCGCATTTCGCCAGGCTCACCGCATCCCGCGGGCTCCACGCCACCCGGCCCGAGCTTCCCCAGGCAACCACCCGCCCCGTGGCGCTGACCTTTTTCTCGACCGGCGCAGGCTCTGCCCGCTCGGCCCGCTTCAGGAAATCGAACACCATTGCCGTTCCTTTCTTCCTGCCCGAAGGCAAAGTCCGCCTGTCCCCGGCCTTGGCTGACCGGGGCGAATGTCTCACCATCTCGTCTTACTACAGCGTCCTCAGGCCGGGCCGGGTCAGCTTGCCTGCCGGATCGACCATCAGATCGGTCAAGGCCCAGACGAGGGCATCCAGCCGGTCGGGCGAGCCCTGCCCCTGCCAGCCCGTCCGCGCCATCTGCATCATCTGCGTCTCCAGCGCCCCAAGACCCCGGGCATGGGCCACGCGACCCTGCTCATACAAGGCAGCGACGGGTTCCGCCCGCAGCATCTTGGACCGCATCGCCCGCACCTCGCGGATCGGCACAAGGGGGTCAATCTGCCGAACCACGCCCTGCACCAATTCACCGCCCTGGTTCACTTCCACCACCAGCCGCTCGGCCCCATACTCGGCAACGGCCGCCAAAGCCG
>JBJTSJ010000442.1:0-5736 GCA_046076605.1 Tabrizicola sp. | reverse complement strand
CAGCACCGCCAGCACATCGGTGTCGACAAAAGCCTCGCCCCGGATCAGCTTCAGCGTCTTGGGGTTCTCGCCATCCTGCGGCGGGCGACCCACCACCACCTGCACGCCTGCACGCCCCTTAGCCAGCCCGTAGGCCACGCGCTGCCCCTCGGGGTCATCATCATCAACCAGCCAGACGAACCGCGCGCCCGGCGCATGGTCCGGCCCGTGGGCCAGCGTCGCTTCCAGCGCCGGATCGCCCGACAGGATTGGCGTCAGCACCGTGACCGAAACCGGGGACGCCCCCGCCCCATCCCGATGCTGCCAGGCCAGCCGCAAACGCACCGCATGACAGGCCGCGTAAACCAGCCCCAAACCCGCGAGAACCACACCGATCATGGGTCCGCCCCCACAAGGCCCAGCGCCGGATCATCCAGCCGCGCGCCCCCCTGCCACCAGTGCCGAAAGCGGTCCACCGCCAGGTCGGTCGGCACGTCCGGCGGCCCCAGCACGGCGCGGGTCCGGGCATCCTGGAACGTCTTCGTCGCGGTGAAGACCTCTACCCCGAAGCGGGTCAGCGGAGGCTCCCACCAGCCGGTCCGGCGCGACAAGGCCTCCAGCGCCACGGCAGCCCGGCGCGCGCCCTCGACGCCAACGGTCAGCGACGGCCCCGGCAGGCCCAGCCGCGCCAGAACGTCCGATACGAAAGCCTCGATCCCGACCGGGCCTTGGTCGATCAGGTGGAAGATGCCCTCTGCCTGCCCCTCCACCGCCCGCGCGACCTGCCGGACCAGCGTGTCGACCGACACCAGGTCCCCCCGCGTCGGGGCCGCCGTCCGAAAGCGCGGCAAGACCCGCAGCCGGGCCGCGCGCGCAATGCGGGGAAACAGCACCGTGTCGCCCACGCCATAGACGGCGCGCGGTCGCAAGATGGCCCAGGACCCGGGATAGGCAGCGACCAGCGCCTCGGCCGCGCGCTTGGTGCGGGCATAGTCGTTGACCGGCGGCGTCAGGGGCGCAGGCGCCTCGGGCAGGTCTTCCTGATCGCCCTCGGCATACAGCACCGAGGAAGACGAGATCAGGATGAACCGCGCCCCTGCCCGCGCCGCCAGCGCCAAGGCATGCCGCGTTCCCTCCACATTTGCCGCGTCAAAATCCGCAGGCCGACCCCAGGGCGCGGAAAGGGCGGCGGCGTGCACGACGGTGTCAAAGGGCGCGAGGTCCGGCACGCCCCGCGTCAGGTCATGCGCCACGGCAACGTCGGCGGCCTGAACCCGGGGTGGACGGCGCGACAGGCCGGTGACGTGATGCCCCCGCGACCGCAGATAGCGCCCGACCGCTCCGCCGACGAACCCGCTTGTCCCGGTGACCAAGATCTTCATTCGGTTAGCAATACCCGGGATCGGGCGGAACGAAAGTCAGAACTTCCAGCCTATGGCGCCGCAGGCCTTGCGGGGCGCCCGCACCAGCGCCACCATGGCGCGACGGAACGGAGAACTCGCGATGAAGATCAACGGCCAAGCCTATCGCACGATCTGGCGCGACGACCAGGGCGTGGTGCAGGTGATCGACCAGCGCTGGCTGCCGCACGAATTGCGCATCGTGCCCCTGGTCACCCGCGCCGACTTTGCCACCGCGATCCGCGACATGTGGGTGCGGGGCGCGCCCCTGATCGGGGCCACCGCCGCCTGGGGCATGGCGATGCAGATGGCCGAAGACCCCTCTGACGCCGCGCTGGCCGAGACCTGGGACATCCTCCACGCCACCCGCCCCACTGCGATCAACCTCCGCTGGGCGCTGGACGAGATGCGCCGCCTGCTTTCCCCCCTGCCCCCGTCGGCCCGCGCCGCCGCCGCCGCCGCCCGTGCCAGGGCGCTCTGTGACGAGGATGTCGAGATCAACCGCCAGATCGGCCTCCACGGGCTCGACATCATCCGAAAGATCGCGGCCACCAAGCCCGGCAAGCCCGTGAACATCCTGACCCATTGCAACGCCGGGTGGCTTGCCACCGTGGACTGGGGCACCGCGACCAGCCCGATCTATCATGCCGACGCGGCGGGCATCCCGGTCCATGTCTTCGTCGATGAAACCCGCCCCCGCAACCAGGGCGCCCAGCTGACCGCATGGGAGCTGAACAGCCACGGCATCAGCCACGATCTGATCGTGGACAATGCGGGCGGCCACTTGATGCAGCATGGCGAGGTCGACATGGTCATCGTCGGAACCGACCGCACCACCGCGCGGGGCGATGTCTGCAACAAGATCGGCACCTATCTCACGGCGCTGGCGGCCCGGGCGAACGGCGTGCCGTTCTACGTGGCGCTGCCTTCGCCCACCATCGACTGGCGCGTCCATGACGGCCTGCGCGAGATCCCGATCGAGGATCGCAGCAGCGCTGAAGTGACCACGGTCCAGGGCCGTGCGGCGGATGGCACGATCACCTCTGTCCAGATCTCGCCCGATGGCACCTTCGCACGGAACCCGGCCTTCGACGTGACGCCCGCCAATCTGGTGACCGGCCTTCTGACCGAACGCGGCCTCTGCCCCGCGACCGAGGCCGGCATGGCCGCGATGTTTCCAGACCTGAAAGCTGCCGTGGCCTGAGGCCCGGCCCAGCGGTCTTCCGGGCCCCTTCACGCGAGGACTTGTACGACACGCCGCTCAGGACATCTCCGCCAATGTGCTCAG
Source organism: Tabrizicola sp. (assembly GCA_046076605.1). GTDB lineage: Bacteria > Pseudomonadota > Alphaproteobacteria > Rhodobacterales > Rhodobacteraceae > Tabrizicola. The sequence continues at coordinate 3,069 of JBJTSJ010000442.1, read as the reverse complement.
GAACCGTGAGAACAGCTCGCCCTGCGAGTTGATCTGCAGCTTGGCATAGATGTTGCGGCGATGGATCCGGACCGTACCGGGAGAGATGCCCAGGATCTGCCCGGCCGATTCGGCCGAATGGCCCTTCAGCGTATAGGCCGCAACCTCGCGCTCGCGCGGGGTAAGGATACCGGCACCAAAGCTGCCCAGATCGTCCGACAGGTCCCGGCGGGGGCGCTGCCGCCCCGGCAGCCCGGCATCCCTGCCGAACTGCTCGCGCAGCCGCACCCACTGCCGCCGAGCGACCGCTTCCACAAACGGAAACACACCCTGCAAAACCAGAAACTCACGCTGGGAAAACGTCCGCTCGGTCCGCATCAAGGACAGGACCAGCGTGGACGGTCCTGGCAGATCGACAAAGTACGCGATCTCCTCGGCAAGTCCGGTCCGGACATAGTAGCTGCGGTAGTATTCGCCCTGGTAGAACCGGTCCGGCGCCAGGTCGCGCAACCGGTAAAGCCCGGGGGTGACCGACCGGGCGGCAGCAAGGTAGAACGGGTCCAGAAGATAGGGACCGGCCTGATAGTCGGTGACAAAGACCTCCCGCTTGGCCTGCGGAAAATCGTCGAACAGGTCGACCGGCCGCGCCGTACCGCTATAGCCGAAGATCACCGTATGGCTGTAGGGCACCTGGTGGCGCAGGAACGCGGCCAGCGCCTGTGGCAGCCCCGGCGTGTCAAGCGCGCCCACCACAGCCGCAGCATGGGGTGCCCAGTTGGCCCTACCCGTCACGACCCGTCCGTCCCCGGGAATACTCCATTTGGCATATATACTGCCAATCGCAGTTCTCCTACGCTTTGCCACGTTTCATAGAATAGACCCAACACGATGCAAAGCCCGCCCGCCAGCCGAGGCATGACCGACCGGCCCCTGATCGCCGAGTTCCGCGCCGCGACCAAGCGCTACGGCGATGTGCTGGCCGCCGACGCGCTGGACTTCGGGATCGGCGAGGGCGAGTTCCTGTCCTTCCTCGGCCCCTCGGGGTGCGGCAAGACCACCGCGCTCAGGATGCTTGCAGGGTTCGAGACACCGACCTCGGGCGACATCTTCCTTGACGGCCAGCGCATAACCGCGGTGCCCGCCTATCAGCGGCCCGTCAACATGGTCTTCCAACACTACGCGCTGTTCCCCCATCTCAGCGTGGCACAGAACATCGGCTACGGCCTGATGCAGCGCCGCCCGAAACCCGACCGCGCCGAGGTGGCCCGCAAGGTCGACCGGGCGCTGGAAATGGTTCGGCTGTCCGGCTTCGGCCCCCGCCGGATCTGGGAGATGTCGGGCGGCCAGCAGCAACGCGTAGCGCTTGCCCGCGCCATCGTGAACGAACCCCGGATCCTGCTTCTGGACGAGCCCTTGGCCGCCCTTGACCGCAAGCTGCGCCGCGAAATGCAGATCGAGCTTCAGACCCAGCAGCGCCAGCTGGGCATCACCTTCGTCCTGGTCACCCATGACCAAGAAGAGGCGCTTTCGATGTCGGACCGCATCTCCATCATGCGGGCCGGCCGCATCGTGCAATCCGGCTCGCCAAACCAGCTCTATGACCAGCCGGTCAACCGATACGTGGCCGATTTTGTAGGGAAATCGAACTTCCTCGACGGAAAGCTTGTCTCGGCCTCAGGCACCGGGGGCGTCGTGCAGACCGCTTCCGGCCAAAGCTTTCCCGGACGGGCATCGGAGCACATCGCAACCGGAGCCAGGGTCTCGCTCAGCATCCGGCCCGAACAGATCGGGCTGTCCCATGCGGCCCGCACAGGGGCAGAACCGGTGACCATCGTGAACCGGATCTTCCTTGGGGAACACACCGAATACCTCGTCCGCCACGCCGTCCTGGGCGACCTTCTGGTCCTGGTGGCGCGACAGGCCGAGGCAAGCGAGGGCAGCTTTGCCCCCGGCGATGCGGGCTTTGTGTCCTGGGCGCCCGAGGCGGCCCTGATCCTGCCCGACGACTGAACAAGACCAACCAACAAGGGAGACTTCAGCAATGACCGACAAGATCGACCACATCTCGCGTCAGAAGTTCATGGAAGAGTTGCGCCGCTATCAGAAGGGTTCGGTCACCCGCCGCCATTTCCTCGGCGTGACCGGCCTTGGCACGGCAACCGCCGTCCTTGGGGCAGCGATGCCCGGCCTCTTCCCGCGCCCGGCGCTGGCGCAAGCCATCGGTGACCGGGTCATCCTGGCCACTTGGCCAAACTACCACGACCCCGCCAACTTTGATGCCTTCGCCGCCGAAACCGGCGCTGCAGTGCAGGTCAATGTCTTCGGATCGAACGAAGAGATGCTGGCCAAGCTGCAGGCCGGCGGGTCGGGCTGGGACGTGTTCGTGCCGACGAACTACACCATCAGCACTTACGTCGAACAGGACCTGATCGAACCGCTCGATCTTGCCCTGATCCCGAACTTCGATCCTGCGTCCTTCGACCCGATGTTCAACGCGCCCGGCACGGTGAACGGCAAGGTCTATGCGATCTGCAAGAACTCGGGCACCACCGGGTTTGCGGTGAACACCAGCCATACTGACGGCACCACGCCGACCAGCTGGAAGGAATTCTGGGACCTGACCCAGACCACCTTCACCGGCCGCACCATGGTGCATGACTATCAGCTGACCACGATCGGCAACGCGCTGAAATACTTTGGCTATTCCTTCAATTCGGTCGACCCGGCCGAACTGGCCAAAGCAGAAGAGCTGCTCATGGCCGTCAAGCCGCATCTCTTCGCCATCAACTCCGACTACCAGCCCTCGATGCGGTCGGGCGATGCCTGGATGACGATGTGCTGGACGGGCGATGGCAAGCAGCTGAACCGCGACATGCCCGAGATCGCCTATGTCCTAGGCAAGGAAGGCGGCGAGATTTGGTCGGACTTCTATGCCGTTCCGAAGGGCGCGCCGCACCGCGAAGCTGCCTATGCGTTGATAAACTACCTCCTGAAGCCCGAGGTGAACGCGAAAGAGGCCTTGTTCCACGGCTATCCGGTCGCGGATACGCGGGTGAATGCACTCTTGCCGGCCGAGGTTCTGGCCGATCC
>JBJTSJ010000441.1:0-11009 GCA_046076605.1 Tabrizicola sp. | reverse complement strand
CTGCCGAACGCCCAGCTTGCGGCCGATTGCGCGCGGGCCTTGGGGATCAGTGCCGACTGGCTTTTGGGCCTGTCGGGGCGGCCGGAATCCATCGCCGACCTGCTGGCGGCTTCGTTGAGCCTGACCGAGGCCCCCCGCGCCCTGATTGATGAGCGCATCTTCGGCTGGCACCAGGAAGCGGCGGGCTACAAGATCCGCCATGTGCCTGCGACGCTGCCCGATATGCTGAAGACCCGGGCGATGGTGGAATGGGAGTATGAGCCGCAGCTGGGCCGGACCGCCGAACAGGCGATCGGCGCCTGTGAGGACCGGCTGCAATGGATGCGGGGGGCGGGGTCGGACTACGAGATTGCGCTTCCGGTCCATGAGCTGACTGCCTTTGCCACGGCCTCGGGCTATTACGAGGGGATCTCGGCTGAGGTGCGGCTGCAGCAGCTCCGCCACCTGATCAGCCTGTGCGACCAGCTCTATCCTTCGCTTCGGGTCTGCCTCTTTGATGCCCGCAAGCTGTTTTCGGCCCCGGTCACGATCTTCGGCCCGCTTCTGGCGGTAATCTACCTGGGCCGGCACTACCTGGCCTTCCGCGACACGGCGCGGATTGAGACGATCAGCCAGCACTTCGACTTTCTGGTCCGCGAAGCCGAGGTCGGCGCGCGCGAGATGTCGGCCCACCTGCGCGGGCTATGCGACCGCGTGCGATAGGATCCTTCTGTCCGAGGTGTGGCGGCGGAATTGACGGGGCGTAGCGTCCGGAGAGCTGTCGCATCGACCCGACTGCGGGTGCAGTCACTGGGCAGAATGGAAACGCCTGATCGCAGAAGACTTGGCAAGCGGCCGGAAATCCTGACTATGCGCCCAAGGCTCCCGCAGGGACAGTCGCAGTCGCCAGCCGGGGCACCTTCAGGAGGTTTGGATGAGCGGCCAGATCGCTGTACGCGCGGAACTTGCATTGGCGGGCGCCCTTGGGGGTGGGCTGATCTGGGCGGTGATGCGGGCGTTGGATCACGGCTGGATCGGCGATTATCCGGCCCTGGTCCTGTTCGCCGTGATCATCACGATGTTCGGCGCGTTTCTGGGCATGGCGGGACCCATCGGCGTTGGGCGGGCCATTCCGCGCGCCGCCGCTCTGGCGGTCGGTGTCGGAGCGCTGATCGCGTTGACCGCGCTGCGTTATTCCCGCCCCGAAGACCTTATCGCTGCGGGAATCCCGGTGCTGGCGACCCTGGTGGTTGCAGCGCTTCCCGTGCCGTTCCTGATCGCCGGGGCAAAGTCCGGCTGGCGGGATTATCCTGCGTTGTTCCTGGAAGCCTGGTCGGTCGTGCTGCGCTATGCTGCGGCAGGGGCGTTCACCGGCCTTGTCTGGTTGGTCATCTTCCTTTCGGACGAAGTGCTGAATATCGTCGGCATCACGGCGATCCGCTGGCTGATGGAGCGTGACGTGGTGCCGCTTGTCTTGTCCGGCGCGGTCATAGGTCTTGGCATGGCGGTGATCCATGATCTTGCGGACCTTCTGTCGCCTTATGTCGTCCTGCGCCTGTTCCGGCTGTTCCTGCCTGTCGTGCTTGTCGTGATGGCCGTGTTTCTGGTCGCCCTGCCTGTCCGGGGCCTGGAGGGGCTGGCGGGCGGGCTTTCGCCGGCGCTTTTGTTGTTGACGATGGTGGCCGGGGGCATCTCTTTGGTCTCGATCGCGGTAGACCAGTCGGATGCCGAGGCCACGCAAAGCCTGATCCTGCGGCGGTCGGCGCAGATCATGGCAGTCCTGCTGCCGGTCGTTGCGGGTCTGGCATTCTGGGCGATCTGGCTGCGGGTCAGTGATCGCGGCTGGTCACCTGACCGGGTATTCGTCGTGCTGGTTGCGGGAATCGGGGTGGCCTATGGGCTGGTCTATGCCGTGGCTGTCCTGCGTGGTGCCGGCTGGATGGAGCGCATCCGGCAAGGCAACATCTACATGGCCCTGGTTGCGATTCTGCTTGCAGCCCTGTGGCTTACGCCGGTGCTGAACGCCGAACGCATCTCGGCCCGAGACCAACTGGCGCGGTTCGATGCGGGGAAGACGCCGATCGAAGCGCTTGACCCGGATGCGCTGCGATCCTGGGGCAAGCCCGGGGCCGCAGCGATCGCCGAACTGGAAGCCCGCGCGAAAGAGCCGGGGCAAGAGGCGTTGGCGGCACTGTTGGCGGGCCAGGTTCCCGCAACTTCGGTCAATCGAGAAGAGCTGCTTGCCAGCCTGAAGGCAGCAGTTTCGGTTCAGCCTGCCACGGCGACCGGCACGCGTGATACGCTGCTTGCAGCGGCGATGGATTCGACGTTGCAGGACTGGCTGCAGGTCTGTGAGGCCGGTCGGCTGCCCGAAATGCCCGGCTGTCTGATGGTCGTGGCAGACCTTTTGCCGGTGATGCCCGGCGAAGAGGCGCTGATGTTCGTGCCGCGCAGCGCGGACTATGTCGAGATCTCAGGTCTCTATATCGGCCAGGACGGACAGTTGGTGCTGCGCGCTACGACGCGGCCGGACGGCACTTTCGTGTCGTCGTCCGAGGCCTTTGCTCTTATGCGTCAGTACCTCGAAACGCCGCCTCCGCTGACGGCTGCAATGGTCAACCAGTTGGGCACGGGTGAGACAGGTCTGATCATGTTGCCATGATCGGGATTCCGTGGAGACTTCGTTAAGACATGGGCGATAGGGTTGCGGGGGAACTATCGACGGGGTCGAAAATGGACGCGCTCTTGCTGCGATCCTTGCAGAATTATGTGCTGGATACATTCGGGTCGGCCAGATGGCAGGAGATCTGCTTTTTGGCTGGACATCCAAGCCAGACCTTCGAGCCGATGTTGCACTATGAAACCGGGCTTGCGGACAAGGTCGCCGATGTTGTGGCGCGGGTGCTGGACCGTCCGGTTGCCGCGATTTGGGAAGACGTCGGGATCTATCTGGTGGTGAACCCCGACCGTGAAGGCGTCCGCAGGTTGTTGCGTTTCGGCGGCGTGTCTTTTGACGACTTCTTGCATTCGCTTGAAGAATTGCCGGGCCGCGCCTGGCTGGCGCTGCCTGATATCAGGCCGCCAGAGATCAGTTTGCACGAAGTCGGCCCCGACCGGTTCGAATTGCGCTGCCGATCGCATCTGCGCGGGGTTCAGCGCGTGCTGATGGGCGTGGTGTCCGCAATGGCGGACGACTATGGCGCGCTCTGTCTGATTGACGCTGAAGACGAAGGTCCCATCACGATTTCCATGCTGGACAGCCGTCATGCGGCGGCGAAAGCCTTTGAACTCGCGAGGCCAGGAGCCTGAGCCATGACCGTCGCACTTGCCGAAAAGCCATTGACCGTTGACGGCGCAGTCCTGGCGCGGTTCATGCCGATGCATCTTCTGCTCGACCCCCAGGGTCGCGCGCTCAGCTTTGGTCCCACGCTCGCGCGCGTATTGCGAGGTGCCGCCGTGCCCGGTGCCCGGTTTGAAGAGCTTTTTGAAGTGCGGTCTCCGGGCGGGTCCGTCACGATCCAGGACGTGCTGGCCCGCAACGGAAACCGCTTCCGCCTATTGCTTCGCGGTGGGGCAAAGACGTCGCTGCGCGGCCTTGGCATGCGCATCGCGGGCGAGGACCGCATCCTTGTCAACCTGACCTTCGTCGACCTGGTCTCGGCCGTTCGGGATCACGCGCTGTCGGATTCTGATTTCGCTGCCACCGAGATGGCGACAGAGCTTCTGTTCCTGGCCGAATGGAACACGACAGTCCTGCGGGAGCTGAAGGGTCTGACGCTGCGGCTTGATGGTGCGCGTGTTGCGGCCGAGGAAGAGGCGCTGACCGACCCGCTGACGGGCTTGCGCAACCGACGGGCTGTTGATCTTTTGCAGGAACGTCTTTGCAAGGCCCATGCAAACTTCGGGCTGATGCATATGGACCTGGATTTCTTCAAGGCGGTCAACGACACGCTGGGCCATGCCGCCGGGGATTTCGTTCTGGAGAATGTTGGTCGCATCCTGCGCGAACAGCTCCGCGCAGAGGATTGTGCGGCCCGTATCGGGGGCGACGAATTCGTGATGATCATCGTCGGTCGCAGCGACCCGCGCACCATGATGACCGTTGCCAACCGGATCATCTCGCAAATCCGCGAACCGATGCTGTTCGAAGGCCAGCGGGTCGAGGTCTCGGCCAGTATCGGAATCGTCCGGTCGACGAACTGCAACGAGGCGATGCTGACGCATCTGGTGGCTTCGGCAGACCGCGCACTTTACGCCGCGAAACATGCCGGTCGCGGCAAGGCCGTGCTTGCAGACTGACGCAGGATCAGAGTGGCGGCGGTACCGACCCGTCCGGTGGCAGGACCCATAGCACGTCAGGGGGCAGCGACAGCGCAGTCTTAGCGCCCGGTGCCAGCGATCGGGCGCAGTCCGGGCTTACGAAGGCCTGCAAGCCTATGCCGGATACAACCAAGTCGACCCGGGTAAGACTGCCGAGAAAGGTCAATGACACGATCTGCGCCATCCGGGAGTTCGGGCCTTCGCCAAGGCGCAGCGACTCGGGGCGGATCGTCAATAGGCCAGGTCCCTCCGGCAGACCGGGCGGCAAGGAAAGAGGGCCGAGGCCGGATTCGAACTGGCCGGATCGGACCGTCCCAGGTATGAAGTTCGCCCCGCCGAAAAATCGCGCGACGGCTTTGGTCGCGGGGCGGGCATAGAACGCGTGCGGCGCATCATGCTGCGCGAGCCTGCCCTCCAGCAACAGCGCGATCCGATCGGCCAGGGCGACGGCCTCGGTCTGGTCGTGGGTGACGACGATCGTCGTGATCCCGGTCTCGCGCTGCAACGAGCGGATCAGTTGGCGCATGTCGTCGCGCAGGGCGGGGTCGAGGCTGGACAGGGGTTCGTCCAGCAAAAGGACGTCAGGCCGCAGGATAAGGGCCCGGGCAAGGGCCACGCGCTGGGCCTGACCGCCCGACAGCTGGACCGGATTGCGCTGGGCCAGGTCAGACAGATGGACACGGTCCAGCATTTCCCTGACGCTTGCGGCGATCCTGTCCTCTGGCAAGCCCCGCATCCGCAGGCCAAAGCCCACATTGCCGGCCACGGTCAGGTGCGGAAAGAGAAGCGGGTTCTGGAACACCATCGCCACGCCGCGCCGTTCCGGCGGCAGGTCGCGGATCGAACGGTCACCCAGGCGAATGTCCCCGGAGTCGGGCGCAGTAAGTCCGGCGATCAGCTTCATCGTCGTGGTCTTGCCCGATCCCGACGGGCCAAGAAGTGCTGTCAGGCTGCCACTTTCGACCTTAAGGTTCAGCCCGTGCAGGGCCGCCTGGCCCGCGGCGGTGTAGGACTTGCGCAATTGGTCAAGCACAAGCGCGGTCATGGCCGCAACCCGGTGGCAAGTGCGGCACCGCGCCCGGTGATCTGACGGGCGGTCAGCAGGACCACCAGCAGGCCGGGAAGGACGTAGATCAGCGCGATGGCCCCGGTGAGGTCGTTCCGCCCGGCGCTGGAAAAGCTGAACAGCAACAACGGCAATGTCTGCACCCGTCCCCCGCCGACGGCGAGGGTCAAGAGGTACTGCGACCACGAGACGAGGAAGGCGAAAAGTGCGGCAGTCATCAGCCCGGGCAGGATTGCGGGCAGGGTCACATTGCGGAAGGTCTGCCAGGGGCTGGCGCCAAGCGTTCTCGCCTGGGCTTCGAAATCCGGATCAAGGCGCGAGAAGACGGCAGCCATGACCATCACCATGTAGGGCAGGACCGGGATCAGATGCGCGAGGATCACGCCCGGTATGGTGCCGACCAGCCCCAGCCGCAGGAAGATGCCATGCAGACCGAAAACCACGGCGATCCCCGGCAGGAAGGCGGGGGCGAGGAGCAGAAGCGTCACCAGGCCCTTGCCGTGGAAACGGTATTGCCCCAGCGCCCGGCCGGCCGGAACGCCGACGATGGCGGCCAGAAGCGTGGTGGCCAGGGCAATGACGGTCGTCACGCCAAGGCTGTGCAGCACACCCGAGCGAGGCCCCAGCGCGTATGACCAGGCTTTCAGCGACCAGGCCTGAGGTAGCGGATCGGGAAACCGCCAGCCGTGGGCAAAGGACCAGATCGCCAAGGGCAGGATCGGCAGGATCAGGAAGCCGGTCAGGGCAAGGGCGGTCAGCAGGCGCAGGCGGTCAGCGTGCATTCCGCTCTCCCGCCGTCAGGCCGCGGGCGACCAGGGCCAGAAGCGCCAGCCCGATCAGCGCGATGACGATTGCCATGGCCATGGCTTCGGGCCTGGTGGCAAGGTCGGTATCGGTCCAGGCTTGCCAGGCAAGCACTGGCAAAGCCTTTGGGGCATGTGCGCCAAGGACGAGCGGCACCTCATAGGCGCCGAAGGCGAAGGCGAAGACCAGGGCCGACGCCGTGGCCAAGCCGGGCAGGATCATCGGCAGCAGGACATGGCGGAACGTCTGCCAGCGCGAGGCGCCCAGTGAGCGGGCGACGGCTTCGTGATCCTCACCCAGGGTCTGCAGGTTGGCCAGAAGGATCAGGGTGATGAAGGGCAGTTCCTTCCAGACATAAAGAAGGATGATCCCGATGGCATAGGGGTCATGCGTCAGGACGGGAAACTCGGCCGGGGTGGCGATCAGGCCAGCGGCATGGGCAAGCCGGGCAAAACTGCCGGATTGCGAGACGAGGTAGAGGATGCCGATGGCCCCGACGATGTGGGGGATCGTCAGGTTCAGCTGGACAAGGAACGAAACGAAGGCGCGGCCGGGGAAGGTCTGGCGCAGGAGGAGGGCAGCCCCAAGAGCGAGGGTTGCGGCAAGGACGGTCGATGCGGTTGCAATCCAAAGCGAGAAAGCGAGCGACTTCAGAAATCCCGGAGCGGACAGGATCGCGGCATAGGCGGCAAGGTCGGGCTCGGTCAGGCCAAGGGCCGGCATGTAGCGGAAGGAGCGCAACAGCGTGAGGCCCAGCCCGGACAGGAACAGCCCCCCCAGCACCAGAAGCGCAGGCGCAAGCAACAGGGCAAGGCGGGTGCGGTCGGTCAGCTTCGGGCCTTTCGCGGCAGGGTGCGGCAAGCTTGCGTCAAGCTGCGGCGGCGGGCAAGCGGGGGCGCAGGTCATGGACGTCGCCCCGCAGGATCGACGGCCCGATCAGTTGCCGACGTTTTCCGCCCAGCCCTTCTCGATCGCGGTCAGCCAGTCCGCCTGCAGCTCGGGCAGCGCGGCCTTGGCCAGCTCGGCCGCGGGGACCACGGCGGGGTGGGCCTTGATCGCTGCGAAGCCCTGCTGCACCTCGGGCGTCGTGCGGCTGATCTCGATGGCGGGGGCGGCCCCCCAGACCTCGGTCTTGGCTTTCTCCAGCTGCGCGTCGCCCGACAGAAGCAGGTTCTGCACCACCATCGCGGCGGCCTTGTTGGGCGAGTTGAACGGGATCAGAGTGTAATTGGTGTTGCCGATGGTCCCGTCCGCCAGCCCGAAGGAGCGGGTGGTTTCTGGATAGGTCCCGGCATCGACGGCCAGGCCGAACTGGGCAGGGTCGTAGTTGAAGGTGAAGGCGACCTCGCCATTGGCGAACAGCTCGTTCAGCTGGGTGACCGTGGTGGGGTAAGTGGCACCCTCGCGCCAGAGGCAGGGCTCGATCTCGTTCAGGATCGCCCAGGTCTTTGCGGCGGTCGCGTCGAATTTCGCCTTGTCGAAGGGGCCGAGCAGGCTGTCCGGCCCGCCCGCGGCATGGATGAAGACGTGGCGCAGGAACGCGCTGCCGGTGAAGTCCGGCGGGGCGGGATAGGTGAAGCGGCCCGGGTTCGCCTTGATCCAGGCGATGAGGCCCGCCATGTCCTGCGGCGGCTCGGCCACGGCTGCGCTGTCATGGGCAAAGGCGAACTGGACGGTGTTCCAAGGCACTTCGCAACCCTCGACCGGCACGCCAAAGTCGTTGGCGATGGCCGGGTTGGCCCAGTTGACCAGGCTGTCGTTCGGCAAAATCCCGGTGTAGCCGCAGAAGGCAAGGTCGCCCTGCTTCATCGAGCGGAAGTTCTCGCCGTTGATCCAGATGAGGTCGACGGTGCCAGCATCGGTCACGCCGGCCTCTTTTTCGGACAGGACGAGGTTCACGATCTCGGCCGCGTCGGTGATCGGCACGCGGTTCAGGGTGATGTCGTAGTCCGCCTTCAGCTGTCCGGCGATGTAGTCCGAGACATAGGCGTTGATGTTGTCCGCGCCGCCCCACATGAACCAGTTCACTGTCCCGCCGCGCGCCTGTTCGACGATCTGGTCCCAGGTCATGCCCTTCAATGCCGCGCCGTCGGCTGTGTCGGCGGTGGCGGCGGTGGTCAGAAGCAGAAGGGCGGCAAGGCTGCGCAGCATGATGACTCCGGTCTGGTGGCTGGCGCCCATGAAACCGATACGGCCTTGAAATGCCAGTCACATGCCCGTGGGCAGATTGTAACGGAAGTGGCAGCCCGTAGGGGAGTCGAACCCCTCTTACCTGGTTGAAAACCAGGTGTCCTAACCGATAGACGAACGGGCCACTGCCCTGCCTGTTACCGGCAGGCGTGGGCGGGTGCAAGGGGTCAGAGACCGAGTTTGTCGAGCGGCGGTCCGGGGAACCGTGAATAGTCCGGCGCGCCGTCAGGGGTCCCGAGCAGGTCTCGCACGGCACGGACCGCCTGATCGATGGCGGAATGGGCATAGGCATAGGCGCCGCTGTCGGCATTGGCGATGGCGATGCGCCCCCAAGGCTGGCGCGCGGCCTCGATGGGCAGGGGGCCATCGGGCCAGAACTGGTCCCAGGGGCGCATGTATTCGTAGGCGTAGCCGTGGCTCCAGCGGTTGCAGGTGATGGCCTCGATGTCGGTCGCGGGGTCGAAGCTGGTGCCGGCCAGGGCCTTGGACAAAAGCTCACGGATTGACCGTTCCATGTCCTCAAACGTCAGCGTCACCAGTTGCCGCTTGCCCGCCAGCGCCTGTTCGCGTGAGGAGAGGCCCGGTTCAACCAGCACCTTCGACAAATGCAGGATGACCGGGTCTTCGGGCGTATCGGCGAACCGGTAGTCGCCCATCGACACGGGGAAGTCGATCTCGAAGCCGCTCCAGAAATTGCCGGGGGCACGGGCGCCTTCGATCTTCAGCTCGTCCAGCGCCTTCCAGTTCTTCAGAAGGACGTTGGTGTAGATCAGCGGCACCTTCTGCTGGTCGTTCAGCGCGTCGATCTGGGTCTGGGCAAGTTCATCCGTCAGGTAGGGGATGACACGGTGCCAACAGGCCAGGACAACATGCCCCGCCTTGACCGACTTCAGGCCATCGGCCCCGGCATAGGTGACCGTCGCGCTGCCAGCGCTGGAGGGATCCCCGTCATGCGCGACCTTGACGGCGGTGGAGTTCAGCCGCAAGCGCACCTCATTCCCGGGCGCGTCGAGGGCCGCGTAGTAGACCATGGCGACGACCTGGTCCTCCATCGTCGTGCCCGGCAGGGCCGCGGGGATCAGGGTGCGGACCAGGTGGCGGGCGATCCCCGCGTTGCCGTCGGGGAAGTGGTAGATATAGGGGTCGGGGTCGGTGAATCCGAGGCGCCCCGATGGGCTGTGGAACTTGGACACGGTATCGCCCAGGCCCATCCCGTCGAAGCCGGGGTTCCAGTTGCCCCGCGCATCCAGCGCCGTCGTCGCGTCGATGCCGACCCCGAAATAGCCGGTGGTCGAGGTCTGGAAGTAATCCACCAGCTGCGGGTCGGCCTTCACGTAATCGAGCAGGAATTCCTTGTAGGTGATCTGCGACAGCTTGGTCAGTTTCTCCTCGGCCGTCAGCCCCGGCATGTAGTCACCTGGCGCGTCGATCAGCGCGATCAGGTCGGCCTTGGCCTTGTCGTTCAAGGGAGTCTGGGCGACCCAATCCGTCGTCTCACCCGACTGGACCACCAGCTTGTCCACGCCCCATTGCGCCGCGTCGAAGAAGACCGAGCCGTTGAGCCCGCGTTCCTCGGCCCATTTCTGGTTGTAGTAGGTCTCGAACTTCGCAGGCTCGATTCCGATGGCGGCAAGGGTCGCGTTGACGGCGGGGCTGAAATAGCTGGGGGTCTGCATCGACTGCGACCCGCCATAGCCGATCAGCCGCTTGCCCGAGGCGGAGGTGAACTCGTTCCGCTTGGCGTGGCCACCGAAATCTTCCAGCGGGTCGATCAGCAGGACCTTCGCGCCGGGCTTCTGTTGGCGGTAGGTGAAGGCCGCCGCAAGGCCCGAGATCCCCGCGCCGACGACGACCAGATCATAGACCTCGCCGGTATCGGTGACGACGGGATTCGAGGCCCAGAAGCTGCCGTCGCGGATGCTGTGCATCACATTCTGCGCGGTGTCGGTCTGGCCACGAAGGCCGGTCCCCTCGGGTGGATTGGCCGCGGTCTGGGCGATGGCCGGACGCGCAGCCCAGCCGCCCAGGGCTGTGGCGCCTAACGCCAGCACCACCCCGTCCAGGAAGTCACGCCGGGTAATGCCCCGGTCCATCCCAAGGCGCTTGTCGGCATCGCTCCAACCCATGTCGCGTCTCCCTGTGGCTTTGCTTTGCCTCAGGGTGGCGTCCGGCTTGCCGCCGCGTCAAGGATTCGGGCGTCAGCCGTCGATCTTGGCGCCCATGATGGCGATGGCCTGCTGGTAGACCTTGGCGGCGTTCCATTCCTTGATCACGGCAAAGTTCGGCTCGCCTTCCTGATAGCCCTTGCCGGGCTTCCAGCCCTTCCTGTGCAGGTAGTTCGCCGTCGTCGCCAACGCGTCGGCCTGATTATAGAGGTCGACCGCCCCATCACCGTTTCCGTCCACGCCGTAGGTGTAGGCGTTACCGGGCAGGAACTGGGTGTGGCCAAGCTCACCATTTTTCGCGCCGATCGTGTCGGGCGAGATCATGCCCTTGTCGACCATCTTCAGGGCGCCGATCAGGTGCGGGCGGAAGAAGTCAGAGCGTCGGCAATCGTAGGTCAGCGTCGCAATGGCCGAGACGACGTTGCTGTCGCCCATAAAGCCGCCAAAGCCCGTTTCCATCCCGTGGATCGCAATGATGACACCAG
>JBJTSJ010000440.1:0-2889 GCA_046076605.1 Tabrizicola sp. | reverse complement strand
CGCAGCCAGCCGCCGATGATCGCGGACGAGTTGCGCCGTCAGGCCGACAACTTCATCGAGCTTGACGAACTGCGCGAAGTCATCGGCCGTCCGCCGCGCGAACCGCGTCCAGCGGTTGGCGAAGAGGTCGCGGTCGAGGCGAAGTGACCGGCTTTCTGGTCGCGTCTCCTTCCGGGGCTGGGGAGCACGGGATCCCGACGTGATCGCTCTGGCCGGTCTGTTCCTCGCGGCGTTTCTCGCCGCAACGCCGGTTCCGTTTCAGTCGGAACTGGTCTTCCTCGGCTTGCAGGCCGCGGGATGGGATACGTTTTTGCTGGTCGTGGTCGCCTCGATCGGCAACACGCTTGGCTCCTGCATCACCTACGCACTTGGCCGCTGGCTCTCTGACCAGCGCGACCACCGCTGGTTTCCCTTGAAGCCAGTCCAGATGGCCCGCGCCGAAGGCTGGTGGTCCCGCTGGGGCCTTTGGCTTCTCCTGTTGTCCTGGGCGCCCTTCGGCGACATGGTCGTTGCGCTTTCGGGCGTGCTGCGGGTGCCGTTCCCGCTGTTCCTCCTCCTCGTCGCCATCGCCAAGACCGGCCGCTACATCGCGCTTGGGTGGTTTGGGACAGCCGTTTTTGGTGAATAGGCGGGTGACCATCCCCTTAAGAAACCCCTAACGCCCGCAACCAAGACCTTGATTCGACAATAGGATTGTCACTCTGTCCACCGTGGACACATCCTGCGCTGGACGCCCCCTTTTGCAGGCCTTACATCTTGGGGAGCCCCCAGCCGAAGGCCAACCCATGCCCGACCTGCCCCCCCTCACCCTCTACCTCGCCGCCCCGCGCGGCTTCTGTGCCGGGGTGGACCGCGCGATCAAGATCGTCGAATTGGCCCTGCAAAAGTGGGGCGCCCCGGTCTACGTCCGGCACGAGATCGTCCACAACAAGTTCGTCGTCGACGCCCTGAAAGCCCAGGGGGCCATCTTCGTCGAAGACCTCGAAGACTGCCCCACCGACCGCCCCGTCGTCTTCTCCGCCCACGGCGTCCCCAAATCCGTCCCCGCCGAAGCCGCCCAGCGGAACATGATCGCCGTCGACGCCACCTGCCCCCTCGTGACCAAGGTCCACAACGAGGCCGCCCGCCATCATGAGGCCGGCACCCAGATGATCTACATCGGCCACCAGGGCCACCCCGAGACGGTCGGCACCATGGGCCAGCTTCCCGAAGGTGAGGTCCTCCTCGTCGAAACCGTCGAAGACGTCGCCACCCTTCAGGTCCGCGACCCGGCAAAACTCGCCTTCATCACCCAGACCACCCTTTCCGTCGACGACACCGCCGAAATCGCCGCCGCCCTGAAGGCCCGCTTCCCGAAAATCCACGCCCCCGCCCACGACGACATCTGCTACGCGACGACCAACCGCCAGGCTGCGGTTAAGGCCGTCGCCCCCAATATCGACGCCCTCCTCGTGATCGGCGCGCCGAACTCCTCGAACTCCAAACGCCTGGTCGAGGTCGGCTCTGCCGCGGGCTGCCCCTATTCCATGCTGATCCAGCGCGCCGCCGACATCGACTGGCGCGCTCTGGAAGGGGTCCGCGCCATCGGCCTGACCGCCGGCGCCAGCGCCCCGGAAGTCCTCGTCAACGAAGTCATCGACGCTTTCCGCAGCCGATATCACGTCACCATCGACCTCGTCGAAACCGCCGTCGAGGACATCGAATTCAAAGTCCCCCGCATCCTGCGCGAGCCCGCCTGAATGCTGAGGACCCTCGCCCTCGTGCTGCTGACCGCCACAGCGCCGAATGCCGAAGAGGCGCCTGTCCTCGCCAAGATCAACGCGACCTCGGGCAGCCTGCCACCGCCTTATGCCTGGTCCGTCGTGATTTCCATCGGGACCGATGGGCTGGTCAGCGTCACGCGCTGCAAGGGCTATGAAACCGAAGGGCCCGCCTGCAAGACCGGCACGGCTACCACAACACCTGAAGCCCTGGAGGCGATCCGCCTCGGTGCACGGGCCAGTGGCCTTGCCACACGCCCTGCCCGGTCGCTGGACCCGCCAATGGTCGGCGGCGGTTCGATTTCCGGTACGGTGCATGTGGACGGCCAGACCATCGACCTGGTTGCCCAGCCTGTCCCCGAGGATGTCAACCGCGTCACCACCCTGATCGAGCTCATTGGCGGCGTGGTTCCAGCCGAACTTGACCCGATCCTGTCCGGCGACTGAAGGTGCTGGCGCAGCACCCGCGCCCGGACTAGATCAACGCCATGACCGACGACACCCGCATCCCCCGCCCTGCCCTTCTTCTCGGCCTTGCCGGGTTGCTGCCCTTTCTCTGGTCCGCCGCGACCCATATGTCGCCTGCCCTGGCCAGCGCAGCCGGGCAGTTCCTGTCGCCGATGTTCCTTGGCGCCTATGTCGGGCTGACCTACGGCACCGTGATCCTGTCCTTCATGTCCGGCGTCCTTTGGGGCTTTGCCACCAAGACCGAAGGGCGCGAGGCCGGAGTCGCCTACACCTTGTCGGTCATTCCGGCGCTCTGGGCCTTCTTCATGGTCACCGACGCCTCCGAAACCTCGCGCATCTTCCTTGCGGCAGGCTTCGTCGGCCTCCTCCTCCTTGACGGCACCTTCCAAGTCTGGGGCCTTGCCCCGCGCTGGTGGCTGCGGCTGCGGGTCATGCTGACCGTCGTCGTCCTGGCCTGCCTGGCCATCCCGTTGGGGGCATAGGTGGCCGAGCTTTTCGCCTATACCGACGGCGCCTGTTCGGGGAACCCCGGCCCCGGCGGCTGGGGCGTCCTGATGATCGCCTACGAGAACGGGGCCGTCGTCAAGGAACGTGAGTTGCAGGGCGGCGAGCCGCTGACCACCAACAACCGGATGGAACTGCTCGCCGCGATCTCGGCGCT
>JBJTSJ010000439.1:0-3550 GCA_046076605.1 Tabrizicola sp. | reverse complement strand
CGAAGCAGGTGGTGCGGTATCAGGACCAGACGCCCCTGTTCGCGAAGTACCAGGTCGAGGGGTATCTCTCGGGTATGTTCAACCCGGTCGTGCAGCTGAAATCGGGCGGCTACATCGTGATCGGGGTGACCGAGGCGCTGGTGGCGATCGACGTGAACTCCGGTCGGGCCACCAAGGAAGGCTCGATCGAAGAGACCGCGCTGAAGACCAACGTCGAGGCGGCCGAAGAGATCGCGCGGCAGCTGCGCTTGCGTGACCTTGCCGGTCTGATCGTCATCGACTTCATCGACATGGAAGAGCGCAAGAACAACCTGACGGTTGAGAAGCGCCTGAAGGACAAGCTGAAGACGGATCGCGCGCGGATCCAGGTGGGTCGCATCTCGGGTTTTGGGTTGTTGGAGATGAGCCGCCAGCGGTTGCGGCCGGGCATGCTGGAATCGACCACGCAGCCCTGCCCGCATTGCCATGGCACCGGGCTGATCCGGTCGGATGATTCGATGGCTCTGACCGTGCTGCGCGCGCTGGAGGAAGAAGGCACGCGGAAGCGGTCGAAGGAGGTTTTGCTGAAGGCGCCTGTGGGGATCGTGAACTATCTCTTCAACGCGAAACGCGAGCATGTGGCGCTGATCGAGGCCCGCTATGGCATGGCGGTGCGGATCGAGGCGGACCCGATGATGGTCAGCCCGGACTATTCGATCGAGAAGTTCAAGACGGCGCTGCGCGCGGTTCCGGAGGCTCCGGTCGTGTCGGGCCATGCCGGGCTGATGGGCGCGCCGGTCGAGGAAGAGGAAGACGAGGATATCGTCGACGACATCGTCGAGGAGGAGGCCGAAGAGGCCGAGGCTTCGGGCGAAGCGAAGCCTGCGGCGTCGGGCGAGGGCGATGGCCAGGGCGGCCGGAAAAAGCGGCGTCGGCGTCGGCGGCGGCGTGGCGGCCAGCGCGATGGCGCGGGCGCGGTGACCGACGGCGGCGAAGCGTCGGCCGAGGGTGACGAGGACGACGACGGCGCGGACGAAGCGGGCGACGAGGGTGAGGCCGCGGTCGAGACCGAAGTCGCGGCAGAGCCCGCGGCGGAGGAGCCGAAGGGGAAACCCCGGCGTACCCGCAAGCCACGGGGGACGAAGGCTGAAGCGGCGGTTGAGGCGGCTCCGGTTGCCGAGCCGGTGGTCGAGGCCCCGGCCGAGGAGCCCGTGGCCGAGGCGAAGCCTGCGCCGAAGAAGCGGGCGAGCCGGCCATGACGGCAGAGGCCCAGGCAGTGGAGGTTGTGGCTGAAGTCGCGGCGGTTGAAGCCCCGGTCGAGGCGCCGAAGAAATCGCGGTCGCGGGCCAAGGCCCCGGCGGCGGAGGTGGCACCGGAAGCACCCGCGCTGGCCCCCGATCCGGGGATGACCCCGGTGGCCGAAACGGTAGTGGCCGATCCCGCGGAAGCCGAGGCGCCTGCGCCCGATCCGGATGAACCGGCCAAGCCCAAGCGCAAGGGTTGGTGGTCGCTGGGCCGGTAAGCCAGAGAGTTCAGGATTTGGTGCCGGGCGGTGGGGCAACCCTCCGCCCGTTTCCGTTCAGCCCCGGCGGATCAGGTGCAGCGTCACGGGGCCATCCGCATGGTTGCCAAGATAGCTGTGCCCGGCCTGGTCGCAGAAATGCGGCAGGTCGATCAGCGCCATGGCATCGGTTGCGCGGACGCAGAGGACCGTGCCGGGGGCGAGCGACAGAAGCCGCTTCCGCGCGCGCAGCACGGGGAGGGGGCAGAGCAGCCCCTCGCAATCCACGATCTCGTCCCAATCCGGCATGAGGCGGGTGTAGCCGGGGCGCGGCAGCGGGGCAAGGTTACAGACCCGCCACGCGCATGTGACGGGGTGACCCGGTGACGGGGCGCGGGAAAGCCGCTATCTGGGACGGGACATGTTCGGAATCGAGATCATCGACGCTGCCCTTCTGCCCGCGATGCTGGTCGCGCTTGTGGCGGGCGTGCTGTCCTTTCTGTCCCCTTGCGTCCTGCCCATCGTGCCCCCGTACCTCGCCTATATGGGCGGCATTTCGATGGGTGACATGCGCGACGGAGTGGACCGGCACCGGGTGATCCTGCCGGCGGTGTTCTTCGTCCTGGGGCTGTCGACGATCTTCCTTCTGCTCGGCTTCACCGCCTCGGCATTCGGCAGTTTCGTGCTGGAGAACCAGGTGCTGCTGGGGCGCATCTCTGGGCTGGTCATCATCGCCTTCGGCCTCCATTTCCTGGGCCTTTACCGCATCCCGATGCTGGACCGGGAGATGCGGGTCAATGCCGGGGACCGTGGCGGGTCGGCCTTTGGCGCCTATGTGCTGGGTCTGGCCTTCGCTTTCGGCTGGACGCCCTGCATCGGCCCGCAGCTGGGGGCGATCCTGTCGCTTGCGGCGCAGGAGGGCAGCATGGAGCGGGGGACGCTTCTGTTGGGTGTCTATGCGCTGGGGCTGGGGCTTCCCTTCCTGCTGGCGGCGGTTTTCATCGAACATTCAATGGCCTTGATGACCAGGCTCAAGCGACACATGAAGCTGATCGAGCGGTTGATGGGGGGCCTGCTGATCGTCGTCGGGCTGGCACTGGTGACCGGGGCCTTCACCGATTTCAGCTTCTGGATGCTGGAAACGTATGAGCTTCTGGGCATTCCCCTACCGGGCTAAGGCTTTCTTCTTGCTTATCTGGCGTTAAGCTGTGTCCGTCAGACTGGCGGGATGAGCGTGGGATCAGGCAAGGACACGAGGCAAGAGGCGGGCGTCTTCCGGCGCCATGTCCTGTATATCCCGGGTTATGACCCCTTTCCGCCGCGGCGCTATCGCGAGCTTTACCGGACCGAAGGGGCGGCGCAGGCGGCGGTGTCGGGCTATCAGCTGGCGATCCGGCCCCGTGCGGGCGAGACCTATGGTTGGCACGTCGCAGCCGAGATCGAGGGGCGCGCGGTCGAGGCGGAGGTCGAGGTGCTGGTCTGGTCCGACCTGGTGCAGCGCTCGATGGCGCAGGGGATTGCGGCGACCTATCTGCAGCTGGTGCGGACGGCCTGGGCCTATATCGGGTCGGGCGCGCTGCGGCGGCTGATGCGGTTGCGCAAGGGGCCGATGATCGCGGCGCTGTATCCGATCATCTTTCTGGTCCTGCAGGCGATTCTCGCCGGTGTTCTGGCTGTCCTGGTGGCGGTGGGCCTGACCTGGCTGTGGCCGACGGGGCCCGGTGCGGGCGTGGCGACTGTCGCGGGGCTTGTGGCGGGCTGGCTTCTGCTCCGCGTGTTTCGGGCGCTGGATCGTCGGGTCTTTGCCTACTACCTGATGCACGACTATGCCTTCACGGCAGCGCTGCAGGGGGAAAACCCGCCGGTGCTGGAGGCACGGATGGCCGAGTTCCGCGCCCGGATCCGCGCCGCGATGGAGCGGGACCTGGACGAGGTGCTGGTGGTCGGCCATTCCTCGGGCGTGCATCTGGCGGTGTCGATCCTGGCGGACCTGATCCGCGAGGGGCTGCCTGCGCGCCGTCCTGCGCTGGGGTTCCTGTCCCTGGGGCAGGTGGTGCCGATGGTGTCCTT
>JBJTSJ010000438.1:0-2893 GCA_046076605.1 Tabrizicola sp. | reverse complement strand
CAAGGTCTGATGCAACATAGGAGGATATGATGTCCGACCTCAACACAGATCCCCGTGCCCTGCCCGAACCTGGGACCACGCCCAAGGGCTCGCTCTGGATGCGCGGCCTGATGATGCTCATCTTCGCGATGCTGATCGGCCTGACGCAAACCATCCTGCACGCGCTGACGTTGCTGCAGTTCGTCCTGATGCTGATCGACAAGGGCCAGCCCAATCCCAGGATTGCCGAGTTTGGCAAGGCCCTGGGCGGCTGGCTCGCCAAGGCGGCCGCCTTCCAGACCGCGCAGTCAGAGACCCGACCCTGGCCCTTCGAACGCTAGGCCGGTACCGGCCTGCGTCGGGTCAGGACTGCTCTCGGCCCGGCATCCGCGATTCCCGCAAGGCGCGCAGGTCGTCCGCACTGACCCGAGCGACCTCGACCGTCTTGACCCGCTCGGCCTCATGGCGCTGGCGGGTGCGGTCCCAGGCCAGCACCGCGGTCGCCCCGAACCAGCACGGCCCCCACAGGACATAGGCAATGGCCCCGATCAACGGCACCCAGCGGATCGGCTGGATTTCGGTCGCGCCAATCTTGAGGAACCCGCTCAGCATCAGCTGCAGGCCGATCGTGATCGATTCCACCAGGACTGTGAAGAAGCCCAGCATGAAGAACCCGACCATCCAGATCGCCCAGGCCGTCACGGCCGAAAAGAAACCCTGGCCAAAGCCATAGATCACTCCCGGGTCGCGACCATGGTTCGTTGCCGCATGCGCCAGCGCAGCCGTCGGCACCGCCATCGACGCCTGAAAGCCGATCAGCAGCACAAGATACAGCAGAAACGCCGAAGCGGGCGCCCAGGAGATCGGGTTCTCGGTCCCCGGCAAGCTGGCATTTTCGCCAATTCCGAACCACCCCAGAACAAAGGCTAAGGCGACCGCGACGATCAGGATCATCAGGCTGGCGAAGACATACATGAAGCCCAAAGCCAGGCTCGACTTCACCAGCTTGACGATGTCGGGCTCATTGCCCACCCCATAGGCCGTCAGGGCGCAGCGGTAGACGATGATCGTGTAGAAGGCCGTCAACCCGGTGGAAAACACGATCCCCACGACCGGAATGATGCTGAGAAAGACGAAGGGGATACTCATCACCAAAACGATTGGGAAAACAAAGATGTAGTGCCACAGGGTCAGCAGGGATAGCGGCAGGGAACGCAGGAAAAGCGGCAAGACAAACCTCATAATCCGTCAACACAAGCCAGCCGGAAAGGACTGGCCCGCGCACGAAGCCCACAGTGCCGCGCCATCGCAAGCGCGACACCCATCCGGTCAGCAACTATCCGTGGTTGTGTTGCAAGCGGAACATCAGGCTGTTCACGCCCCCAGCGCCTCCAGCTCGTCGATGAAGCCCGCTATCATCGACAGGCCCTTGTCCCAGAACTTCGGGTCGCTGGCGTCCAGTCCGAAGGGGGCCAGCAGGTCCTTGTGATGCATCGACCCGCCCGCCTTCAGCATGTCGAAATACTTGTCCTGGAACCCCGGCAGGCCCGAGGCGTAGACCGCGTACAAAGCATTCACCAAGCCGTCACCGAAGGCATAGGCATAGACGTAGAATGGCGAGTGGATGAAATGCGGGATGTAGGACCAGAAGGTCTCATACCCGTCCATGAACTCGAACGCGTCGCCCAGCGACTGCGCCTGGACCGACATCCACAGCGCATTGATGTCCTCGGGCGTGAGTTCCCCTTCGGCGCGGGCGGCGTGCAGCTTGCATTCGAAGTCGTAGAAGGCAATCTGGCGGACGACTGTGTTGATCATGTCCTCGACCTTCCCGGCGAGGAGGGTCTTCTTTTCCGCAGGCGTTTTGGCCTGGTCGAGAAGCTTGCGGAAGGTCAGCATCTCGCCGAAGACCGATGCCGTCTCCGCCAGGGTCAGGGGTGTCGACGAGAGCAATTCCCCCTGCCCCGCCGCGAGCACCTGATGGACGCCATGGCCCAGCTCATGCGCCAGCGTCATCACGTCGCGCGGTTTGCCGAGGTAGTTGAGCATGACATAAGGATGAACCGTCGTGACAGTCGGGTGCGCGAATGCTCCCGGCGCCTTGCCGGGTTTCACGCCCGCGTCGATCCAGCCCTTGTCGAAGAACGGCTTGGCCAGATCCGCCATGCGCGGGTCGAAGGCGGCATAGGCCTCGGTCACCGTGCGCCGCGCCTCGGCCCAGTCAACGACTTTCGGGGCTTCGGTGGGCAGGGGCGCGTTCCGGTCCCAGACCTGCAGCTTGTCCAGCCCCATCCACTTGGCCTTCAGCCGGTAATAGCGATGGCTGAGTTTCGGATAGGCGGCGACGACGGCATTGCGCAGGGCCTCGACCACCTCGGGCTCGACATGGTTCGACAAGTGGCGGCCATGCTGCGGCGTGGGCATCTTGCGCCAGCGGTCGTGGATTTCCTTTTCCTTGGCCAGCGTGTTGTGGATGCGGGCGAAAAGCTTGATGTTCTTCCCGAACACCTCGGCCAGCGCCTTGGCGGCTGCCTCGCGCCGGGCGCGGTTGGTGTCGGTCAGCAGGTTCAGCGTGGCTTCCAGGTTCAGCTCCTCGGCCTCCCCCTCGACGGCGAACATCAGGCCCGCCATCGTCTCGTCGAAGAGCTTGTTCCAGGCGCTGGCGCCGACGACGCTTTCGTCATGCAGAAACCGCTCCAGCTCGTCCGACAGCTGATGCGGCCGCATCGCGCGCATCCGGTCGAAGACGGGCTTGTAGCGCGCAAGGTCAGCATTCGCCGCCATAAGGCGCGCCAAGTGGTCATCGTCCAGCCGGTTGAATTCCAGACTGAAGAAGACCAAGGGCGTGGTCGACGTCGTCACCTTGTCCTGCGCATTGCCCATGAACTGGGCGCGTTCCGGGTCGATGGTGTTC
>JBJTSJ010000437.1:0-5094 GCA_046076605.1 Tabrizicola sp. | reverse complement strand
TGATCCCCGTTGACTAGCACCTCGGGGATGAGGGGCCGAGTATTGTATTCCGACGCCATGACCGCCCCGTAGGCGCCCGCGCTGCGGAAGGCGACGAGGTCCCCTTCCGCGACGAGCGGCAGGTCGCGGCCCTTGGCGAAGGTGTCGCCGGTTTCGCAGACCGGGCCAACGACGTCGAACTCCTGGGTGGGGGATGCGACGGGGGGCTCGGCGACGGGGACGATGTCGTGGTGCGCGCCATACATCGAGGGGCGGACGAGGTCGTTCATGGCGGCGTCGAGGATCAGGAAGTCGCGGCCCTCGCCGTTCTTCACGTAGATGACTTGCGAGACGAGGATGCCCGCGTTGCCGGAGATCAGGCGGCCGGGTTCGATCTCGATCTCACACCCCAGGTCGCCCACGGTCCGCTTGATGAGCGCGCCGTAGTCGGTGGGCAAGGGCGGGGCTTCGTTCGAGCGGGTGTAGGGAATGCCGAGGCCGCCGCCGAGGTCGAGGCGGGTGATGGTGTGGCCTTCCGACCGCAGGCGGCGGGTCAGGTCGGCGACCTTGAGGTAGGCTTGCTCGAAGGGTTCGAGTTCCGTCAGCTGGGAGCCGATGTGGACGTCGATGCCTATGACCTGCAGGCCGGGAAGGCGTGCGGCTTCGGCGTAGACTTCGGAGGCGCGGGCGATGGGGATGCCGAACTTGTTTTCTTTCTTCCCCGTCGCGATTTTCTCGTGGGTTTTCGCATCTACGTCGGGGTTGATGCGGATTGTGATGGGCGCGGTGAGGCCCAGGCTGGTTGCCACCTCGGACAGGGCGCGCATCTCGGGTTCGGATTCCACGTTGAACTGGCGGATGCCGCCGGTCAGGGCGAGGCGCATCTCGTCCCGCGTCTTTCCGACGCCGGAGAAGACGATGCGGTCACCGGGGACTCCGGCAGCCTTCGCCCGCAGGTATTCGCCGCCCGAGACCACATCCATCCCGGCACCGAGGTTGCCGAGGGTCTTGAGCACCGCGACGTTCGACAGCGACTTGATGGCGAAGCAGACGAGGTGGGGGAGGGGCGATAGCGCCTCGGTGAACAGGCGATAGTGCCGGGTCAGAGTGGCAGTGGAATAGACGTAGAACTGGGTGCCGACGGCGGCGGCGATGTCGGGGATCGCGACGTCCTCGGCGTGGAGGGTGCCGTTCTTGTAGAGGAAATGGTCCATCGTCGTCCCCGGATCGCTGTCGCGTCGTCATAGCCGGGGGCGGGACGGCTGCAAAGGGACGATTTCTTCGAAGAAATCGTGACGGAGCCTTTGAAGGCTTCGGTCCGGAATTCTTGAAAGTACCGGGGGTCAGGGGGGAGAGGCGTTGCCTTCCTCGTGGGCGACTTCCCAGACCTCGTGCGCGGCGTCGAGGTTCATCGCGGCGATGACAAGGCCCACGAGGATGTCGGGCCAGATCGAGGGATAGCTGGCGGTCACAAGCCCGGCCCCGATGATCCCGATGTTCGCCAGCGCGTCGTTGCGGGCGGACAGGAAAGCGGCCTTCGTCAGCGACCCTTGCGACTTGCGGTGGCGGGCTAGGAGAAGTGCTGCGGTCAGGTTCACGGCCAGCGCGCCGAGGCCGACGAGGGTCAGCGTCTCGGCGGTGGGGGGCGCGGGGTGCATCAGCTTTACGCCAAGCGTCCAGAGGAAGGCCAGCGCCGGGATCAGGAGAAAGGCGGCCAGCACCTTGCCCACGGCGGCGCGGCGGGTGGCAGTCCAGGCCAGCGCAAAGAAGATCAGGATGTTGACGGCGGCGTCTTCCAGAAAATCCGCGCTGTCGGCGAGGAGCGAGACCGATCCGGCCTTGAGGGCCGCCACGAACTCCACTCCGAAATAGCCGAGGTTCAGCGCGGCAACGATCAGGACGGTCTGGCGGAGGGTCAGCATCGGTTCGCCATCTTGAGGACAGGCCGGTCATAGCAGGGCGCATGGGACAGGCCAATGGCGGGAGGGCGGTTCCCACGGCGCAGCCTGCATGTATAGTTGCCCGGACGCGGTGACAGGGTGCTTGCATGGCGGTGACGCTGAAAGAGGTGGCGGAACGGGCCGGGGTGTCGCGGTCGGCCGTGTCGCGCACCTTTACCGATGGCGCCTCGGTTTCCGCGCGGACGCGCGCCAAGGTGGAGCAGGCAGCGGCGGAGCTGGGCTATGCGCCGAACGCTCTGGCCTCCAGCCTTACGACGGGGCGGACCAAGCTGATCGGCCTTGTGGTGAACAACTTCCACAACCCGCTGATCCTGGAGGTGTTCGACCTGTTCACGCGCGGATTGCAGGATAGGGGGCTGCGGCCGTTGTTGGTGAACCTGACCGAGGCGACCGATCCGGCGGCGACGGTACGGATGTTGCGGCAGTATTCTGTGGATGGGGTGATCGTGGCGTCCTCGACCCTGCCGCCGAGTTTCGCCGAGGCGTTCAAGGGGGCGGGCCTGCCGGTGGTGCACGCCTTTGGCCGCCCGTCCGAGGCGCCGGATGTGTCGGTGGTTGGGATCGACAACGTGGCCTGCGGGCGAATGGCGGCGGATGCGCTGATTTCGCGCGGCTATGCGCGCGTCGGGTTTCTTGGCGGGCCAAGAGGGGCGACCTCGACCCAGGACCGGGCGGCAGGGTTTCTGGGCAAGCTTGCGGAGCATCCAGACATCGCGGTTACCGTCAGCTATGCCACCGATTACACCTTCGATGCCGGGCGGGAGCGCATGCAGCGCCTTGTGACAGACGGGCTGGCCGAGGCGTATTTCTGCGGCGATGACCTCTTGGCGGTGGGGGCGTTGAGCGCGATCCGCGATGCGGGGCTGTCGGTGCCGGGCGACATCGGGCTGATCGGGCTGAACGACATGGAAATGGCGCGTTGGCAGGTGATCGGGCTGACGACGATCCGCCAGCCGGTGGCGGCGATCATCGCGGCGGCGGTCGAGGTGGTGGTGGCGACGATCGAGACCCCGGACCGGGTGCCGGAGGTGCGGCTGTTCCCCTGCGAGGTGGTGGAGCGGGGGACCTTGCGGCCGGTCTGAGGAAACCGGGCCGCGCCTGCCCTCCCCCCAAGGCAGGCGCGGCCCTTCCTACGCTGCACAGCCGGGCTGCGGCGCCGGAATTCCCCTTAGCGGAACATCGGCGGGCGGGCGTCGACCCAGGCGCCCTGGGCCTTGGCCGAGGCGACGGCGGCGTGGACGGCGGCCATGGAGCGGACGCCGGCGGCGGCGCGGGGCAGGCCGTCGCGTGTCTCGCCCCGGATCGCGTCGGCGATGTCGCAGTAGATGTTGGCGACGGCGAGGGGGAAGCCCTCGGGGTGCGCGATGGCGACGCGGGAGAGGCGCTTGGCGTCATCGTAGAGGCCGCCCTCCCCTTTCTCCATGATCTGGGTGCGGCCCCCGACTGGGGTGTAGATCAGCTGGTTCGGCTGTTCCGAGTGCCAGCGCAGGCCGCCGGTTTCGCCGAAGACCTGGATGTCGAACCCGTGCTGCCTGCCGATGGCGACCGAGGAGGTCCAGAGGCGGCCGACGGTGCCCTTGGTCATGCGGAAGTTGACCATGGCGTCGTCTTCCAATTCCCGCGAGTGGATCGTGGAGGCGAAGTCGGCGGAGAGCTTTTCGACCTCGTCATCGCAGATGAAGCTGGCCATGTGCAGCGCGTGGATGCCGCAGTCGGCGAACTGGCCGGAGACGCCGGCCATGGCGGGGTCATAGCGCCAGCGGACTCGGGGGTTGTCGGCGTCGGTGGCGTCGCCGTGGTGGCCGTGGCTGAAGTTGGTGACGACCAGGCGGACGCGGCCGATGTCGCCGTTGCGGACCATGGCCCGGGCCTGGCGGATCATCGGGTAGGCGGAGTAGCAGTAGTTCACCGCGCAAATGCGGCCGGTGCGTTCGGCGATGCGGGTGATGTCCTCACCTTCCTCGACCGTCATGGTCATCGGCTTTTCGCAGAGGACGTGGAACCCGGCTTCGAGGAAGGCGCGCGTGATCTCGTAGTGGGTGGAGTTCGGGGTGGCGACAGTGACAAGGTCGATGCGGTCAGCGCGCATGCGTTCGCCTTCCAGCATTTCCTTCCAGTCGCCATAGGCACGGTCGGTAGCCACGCCCATGCGCATGGCAAACTCACGGCCCTCGCGGGGGCGGTGGTCGAAGGCGCCGGCGACGAGGTTGAAGTGGCCGTCGGCCAGTGCGCCCAGACGGTGGGCCGGGCCGATCTGGCTGCCTTCGCCGCCGCCGATCATGCCCCAGTTCAGTCGTACCATGGTGGTTCCTTCAGAAGCCGATGGAGGAGAGGTATTCGCGGTTCTTGCGCGCGTCGTCGATGGGGCTGACGTCCAGGGTGGGGTCGCAGTCCTGCTCGACGGTGCACCAGCCTTGATAACCGGCGTCAAGGAGGATCTGGCGGACGGCGGGGAAGTCGACGTCGCCGGTGCCGAGGTTGCAGAAGATCCCCTGGCCGCAGGCGTCGTAGAAGCCGGTGGACTTGGCGATGACGTCGGCCTTCACGACGGGGTCGATGTCCTTGAAGTGCATGTAGGAGATGCGCCCGATATGGCGGCGCATGAAGGCCACGGGGTCGAAGCCGGCATAGGAGTGGTGGCCAGTGTCGAAGCAGATCTTCAGGATCTTGTCGTCAACCTCGTCCAGCAGGCGTTCCAGTTCCGGTTCAAAGTCGATGAAGCCGGCGGCATGGGCGTGGATGCCGACGGTCAGGCCGAATTCCTCGGTCCCCAAGCGGGCGATGGTGGCGATGCGGTCGCGGAAGGCGGCCCATTCGGCGCGGTCCATCTGTTCGGCGGCGTCGGCGCGGCCCGCGGTCGGCGCGCGGCGGGGGGAGATCGAGTCGATCAGCACAAGGTGCTGCGCGCCATGCGCGGTCAGCGCGCGGCAGGTGCGCCAGGCGGCGTCGCGGACATCGTCCCAGGCGGCAGGGTCGTGGAAGGGGCGGAACACCACGCCACCGATCAGGTCGAGGCCGTTTTCCTCCAAAGCGTCGAACAGGATCGCCGGGTCCGCGGGCATGTAGCCGATGGGGCCAAGCTCGATCCCGGTATAGCCTGCGTCGGCGCAGTCCTTCAGGACCTGCCGCCAGGGCGGGTTGCGCGGGTCGCCTG
>JBJTSJ010000436.1:0-6797 GCA_046076605.1 Tabrizicola sp. | reverse complement strand
AGGGAGAGGAGGCTTCCGGCGGGGTCAGTCATTTGAGTGGCAGGATAGAGGTTGTCTCGCGGGGGGCCAGCAGAATGTGCGTTGACATGGTTGAGTGATTTAGTCAGGATATGCCTGCAAGCCTAGCCAGCCCTGTCGGGGCACGCCCGGTGTCAGTCAACTTGGCGGAGAAGATGCATGTCCCGACACGATTTGGCCCGGTCGGCCGGTTTCCTAGATCTGATGAGCGAGGCGCTGGCGGGGCTGTTCCCCGGCCCGGTTCTGGAAGCGTTGATTGCGCGGCTGGAGGTGCGGGGATGAACGCGCATGTGGAGAGCTGGCTGACCACGGACGCGACGCCGGTGCATGAGGCGCGGGTGCTGACCGAAGGGGGCTCGCTAGCGCGGATCGTGCTGGACGGGAAGGTGTACAGCTTGCGGATCACGCGGGCGGGGAAGCTGATCCTGACGAAGTGAGGGCTGTGGCGGTCGGGACGGGACAAATTTCTTGAGTAAGAAATTTGGCAAATTCCTTACTTAAGGAATTTGGGTTCCTTAGCCGCCCCCTCAGCCCCCCGTGTGGCTCATGTGGCGGGTCATCTGGCCGGCAACCTTCTGGCGGCTGTAGTCGAAGTCGTGGCCCTTGGGCTTGCGCGCGATGGCGGCGCGGATGGCATGCTCCAGGACTGCGTCGTCGGGGCTGGCGCGCAGGGGGGCGCGGAGGTCGGCCATGTCTTCCTGGCCGAGGCACATGTAGAGCTCTCCTGTGCAGGTCAGGCGCACGCGGTTGCAGCTTTCGCAGAAATTGTGGGTGAGGGGGGTGATGAAGCCGACCTTCTGGCCAGTTTCTTCCACGCGGACATAGCGGGCCGGGCCGCCAGTGCGTTCGGCGAGGTCGGTGAGGGTAAAGCGCTCGGCCAGGCGGGCGCGGAGGTCCCTCAGGGGCCAGTACTGGTCGAGGCGGAGGGGGGACATGTCCTCGCCCATCGGCATGACCTCGATGAAGGTGAGGTCGTGGTCTTCCCGGGCGCACCAGTCGAGGAGGGGGAAGAGCTCGTCCTCGTTGAAGCCCTTGAGGGCGACGGCGTTGATCTTGACCTTGAGGCCCACGGACTTGGCGGCCTCGATCCCTTCCAGGACCTGGTTCAGGCGGCCCCAGCGGGTGATCTGGGCGAACTTGTCGGGGTCGAGCGTGTCGAGGGAGACGTTGATCCGGCGCACGCCCACTGCGGCGAGTTCATCGGCGAACCGGGTGAGCTGGCTGCCGTTGGTGGTCAGCGTCAACTCTTTCAGCGCGCCTGAGTCCAGATGCCGTGACATGGCTCGGAAGAAGGTGAGGATGCCCTTGCGGACGAGTGGCTCGCCGCCGGTGATGCGGAGCTTCTGGACGCCCATGCGGACGAAGGTGGAGCAGAGGCGATCGAGTTCTTCAAGGCTGAGGAGGTCGGCCTTGGGCAGGAAGGTCATATGTTCCGACATGCAGTAGGTGCAGCGGAAGTCGCAGCGGTCGGTGACCGAGACGCGCAGGTAGCTGATGGCGCGGGCGAAGGGATCGATGAGCGGCTGCATGGCGCGAAGGTAAGCCTGCGCGGGGGGCCGCACAAGTGCGCGAGCGGCAATTGCGGGGGGGAAAGCGGCGGGCTAGGCTACGACCATGAGACATCTTGCCATGCTTTCCGCTGTCGCCCTGGCCCTGTCGGGCTGCGCCCTGTTTCAGAAGCAGGCGGAGAGTCCGCGGTCGGTCACCGGCCCGACCGAGCCGGGTCCTGCGACCGAATTCGCGCCAGAGGTGTCGACGTCCGTGCTGGGCACGAGCCGGGCGACGAGCGCCGAGGCGCTGGACAAGACCACGGCAGCGGAGAAGGCGGCAGCGCTGGCGGCCCCGGCAGCAGGCGGCGAGCGCGAATTGGGCAAGGTTGTCGTGGCGCTGGGTCCGCCGGCCGAGCAGGGGATCTGGCTGTCGTCCGCGCTGATCAAGGACAAGGCGCAGGGGCGGATCGTGACGGCGGCGGGCAAGTCGCTTGCGGTGGAGTTGCGGCCGGGGACGGGCGGGGCACTGCTGTCGCTGGCGGCGTTCCAGGCTTTGGGGCTGAGCCTGACCGAGTTGCCGCAGGTGACGGTCTACGGGCCGTAAGCGCGGCTACTGAATTGAGCGCCTTGCGGCGCGAAGACTCTTCCTCTCGTCGTCGGGGCTTTCGCCCTCCTCCTCGGCTGATGGGGGCGCTTCGCCCCCCAAACCCCCAGAGAGTATTTCGCCAAGGGCAAGATGCTTGCGGTTTCAGGCAGGTTGGGTTGCGAGGGCGTCGGCGAGGGTGCCGGTGACCTGCCAGTCCGCGTCCAGGAGGAGGAGGTCTGTGGTGTCGCGCTGTTCCGGCGTGGCGAGGTCGGGGCGGGTCAGGAGGCGCGCGGGGGCAGAGACAGCCATGTCGAGGGCTGACTCTGGGCTTATTCCGATCACGGTGATGAGACGGTGGAGGCCTTCAGCCATGGTGACATGGGCGCCCGCGAGAGAGCCTTCGGCATTCACCAGACGGCCGTCCTTGAGCCAGATGTCCTGACCGTAGAGCCGCATGTGGTCCGAGCCGCCGACAGTGCACATGGCGTCTGAGACGAGGAACATCCGGCAGGGGATTGGCCTTGCGCGGATGGCGAGGCCCACCATTTCGTCCGCGACATGGATGCCGTCGCAGATGATGCCTGCATAGGCCGTGGAGTTGATGCAGGCGCCCGTGACGCCGGGGGCACGGTTCAGCATCGGCGACATGGCGTTGAAGAGGTGGGTGAACGAGGTGGCCCCGGCGTCGAGGAGGGTGCGGACCGCGTCGGCGGTCGCGTCGGAATGGCCGATGGAGACAATGGCGCCCGTCGCGGTGATCTGGCGGACTTGGGCGGGGGTCACGCTTTCGGGGGCGACGGTGATCTTGACGAAGATGCCAGCGGCGCGGAGGCGCTGGATGTGGGCGAGGGTCGTGGCGTCGAAGGGGCGCACGTATTCGGCCGCGTGGGTGCCGCGTCGGGGGATACTTAGGTGCGGGCCTTCGATGTGAAGGCCGAGGAGGCTGCGGTCTGGGGTTGGCTCGGCAAAGGCGGTGAGGATGGCGTCGACGGCGCGGGACAGGACCTCGGGCGCGTCGGTGATGACGGTGGGCAGGATGCCGACAGTGCCGAAACGGCGATGGGCGGCGGCCATGCGGTGCAGGGCTGCGGGCGTCTGTTCGTTGTTCAGAAGCGCATCACCGCCGCCATTGACCTGCAGGTCGAGGAAGCCCGGCGTGAGGGTGCCCGTCAGGCGGCGGATTGGGGCGCCTTTGGGTGGGGTGCCGATGTGAAGGCTGCGGCTCCCAGCGATGGCGAGGGCTGCGCCGGGCCGCAGGGTTTGGCCGTCGTAGATCGCATCGGGGAGGATCCAGAGGTCGGGATGGGTCATGGCCTTGGTCCCGTGAAGAAATAGGGGCGAAGTGCGGTCTGCACCCGGGCCAGGGCCAGCGCGCGCGGTAGCGAATGGCGACTTTTGCGTGCGGTTGCAACCTCTTCCGCGCGGAAATGCGCCTGGAGGACCGGGTCGGGGAGGCGTTTGTCGGCGAGGTCCGAGAGCAGGCGGTTGACGGCTTGTTGCGCCTTCGGGTCGGGCCAGTAATAGCGGATGCGGTCGGCGAGGCCGAAATGGCGCTGCAGGCGTTGGTCGGACCCGTGGATATGGGCCTGCCAGTAGGTTGGGTTTACCAGCATGACGTCTTCCATCACGTCGGGGAGGCTTGGGCCGGTCGCCCAGCCGTTCTGCGCGCGGATGGCGTCGAGGGCGTAAAGCGCCTCACGCCAGGCGAAGGTCAGGGCGGGGCCGACCTTTTGGAAGGCGAAGCCGAGTTGGGCGAGGCGGGGGTAGGCCTCGGGCTGCTGGTAGTCGGTGGAGTGGGCCTCAAAGCAGACCTTGGGCCAGTCGGCGAGGGCGTCGAGGAGGTGGGGTTCGCGGGCGAGGGGGAGGTGGTGGACCTCCATCGGCGAGAATTCGACGCCCGGCTGGACGACGAGGCCGCCGATCAGGTCGAGGGGGATTTTGGCGGCTTGGAAGGCGTCGCGGTGGGCGGCGAGGGTGGCCTTGGCGCTGTCCGGCGTGGTCGGGGGGATGTCGCCGTGGTCGTCGGTGCGGGCGCCGCCGGGGGGCGGGACCTCGGTGCCGATGACGAAGAGGAGATCTGAGGGGTCGGGGGCGTGTTTGAGGGCGGTGGCGGCAAGGGCCGCAGAGCGGGTGGCGGTGATTTCGTCGGGGAGTTGGGCGGGCTCTCCCGCGCAGCCTTCGGAGCAGTCGAGGTGGATTTTGGTGAAACCCGCGGCGGCGTAGTCGGCGACCATCTGGTGGGCTTTGGCCATCGCGTTTTCGGCGGGGAGTTTGCGCCAGGCCTGCGGGCCGAGGTGGTCACCGCCGAAGAGAATGCGTTCATGTGTTACGTGAGACTGTTCGGCTATCTTTCGGACGAAGCTGATGAAATCGGCGGGCTTCAGGCCGGAATAGCCGCCGTCCTGGTTGACCTGATTCGAGGTGGCTTCGACCACGATAGGCTGGTCGAGGGTTTCGGCGAGGGTGAGCGAGGCCTCCAGCGCGTCCGGGTGGGCGGTGCAGACTGACGGGATGGCAATGGCTTCGCCGGCGCGGTTCTGGGCGATGATCTGGCGGAGGTCAGGCAAGGGCGACCTCCCTTTGGGCCTCGTTCAGGGCATGGAGGGCGGCACCCCTTGCGCCGCTGGCGTCGCCGCCTTCGGCGAGGCGGATGGCCGGGATCGGGAAGCCTTTCAGAGCGGCCTTGGTGAGGCGGGTGTTGAGGTCGTCCGTCAGGCCCGGGGCGCGGGAGAGGCCGCCTCCGAGCACGATGACCTGGGGGTCGATGGTGAGGCAAAGGGTGATGAGGAACTCGGTCGCGAGGTCGAGCCAGATGTCCCAGGCCATTGCGAAGGCGGGGGTGGTGGCGCGGTCTGCGACGATGGTTTCGGGGGGGTGGTGCGTGCCGGTGAGGTGGGTGGCGATGCGGGCGAGGCCTGGGGCGGAGAGGTAGGTCTCGACGCAGCCCTCGCGGCCGCAGCCGCAGGGGAGGATGGGGAGGTTGTGGGCGGCGATGGGGGCGGCGGCGAGGGGGAAGTGGCCGAACTCGCCGCCCGTGGCGGCGGGCGAGGGGAGGAGTTTTCCGCCCGTCACGACGCCGCCTGCGACGCCGGTGCCGAGGATAAGGCCTATGGCGGGGTCGGCTCCCTTTGCCGCGCCGAGGGTGGCTTCGGAGAGCGTCAGGGCGCGGCAGTCGTTGATCCAGGCGATCTTGCGATGGGCGGCCTTGGCGATGTCGGCGGGGAAGGGTTTGCCGGTGGCGGAGAGGTTGGAGGTGAGGGCGAGGCCGGTGGCGGGGTTGATGAGGCCTGCGGCGGAGATGCCGATGGGGGCTTCTCCGTGAGTGGCGCACCAGTGGATGGCGTCGGCCATGGCCTGGACGAGGGCGGGGTAGTCCTTGGGCGTGGGCCAGCGGTTGCGGGCTTGCAGGCTCCAGTCGGGCGCGAAGACCTGCGCCTCGATCTTGGTGCCGCCGAGGTCGATGCCCGCTGCGATCATGGGTGCACCGGGTGAAGGTGCACGCCGGAGACGACGCGGGTAAGGGTGCCCTGGCCGGCGAAGGGGTCGTCGACGGTGAGGCCAAGCGCGTCGGACCAATGGACGGCGAGGAGTTGGGCGAGGGCGACGTAGAGGGGGGCGGACCAGAGGTCGGTGAAGGGCTGGGGGATGTCGGGGGCGGTGATGTGGCTGGCCGGGTATTGGGTGCGGAGTTCGGCGACGAGGTCCTCGTCATAGGCGCGGGTGTGGGGGTCGGCGGAGCGGAAGAGCCAGAGGTCGGTTTCTCCCACCGTGAAGCTTTTCGGGCCGTGGCGGAAGCCGAGGGTGGAGTCCCAAAGCGCGGGGATGCGGCCTGCGGCGAGTTCCATGACCTTGAGCGCCGCCTCGCGGGCGGCGAAGGCGAGGGGGCCGGAGCCTACGAAGACGGCGCGGTCGGGGAGGCGGGCGGTTCTGGCGGCCTCGGTGAAGGTTAGGAGGCGGGTCTGGAGGATTTCGGCCAGGGTTGTGAGGCGCTGCGGGGCCTGGTCGGCTGGGAGGGTGGTGTCGAAGAGCGCGGCGGCGGTGAGGAGCATGGTGGAGAAGCTGGAGGTCATCGCGAAGCCCTGGTCGTGGGTGGCTTCGGGGAGGGTGATGACCTTGGCTTTGGCGTCCCGGCCGAGGGCGGACTGGGCGTTGCAGGTGATGTGGAGGCGGGGCCAGTGCGGGGCGAGGGCTTCGAGCGCGGACTGGAGGCCGATGGATTCGGTGGAATTGCCGGAGCGGCCGAAGCTGACGATGAGTTTCGGGGATCCGCGCAGGTAGGCTTGGGGGCGGGCGACGATGTCGGTGGTGGGGACAGCGCGAAGGCGGGGGCCGGGTTGGCCTTCGAGACCCGCGGCCAGGATATCGCCGATGTAGGCGGAGGTGCCTGCGCCGCAGAACCAGACGTCCTGCGCGCCGGTGTTGGCGATCCATTGGCGGAGGTCGGCGACGGGGAGTTCAGCGCCCCACGCGGCCCAAATCGTGGGCTGGGCGAGGATTTCGCGGAAGGTGGCGTGGCGGGTGAGGTCGGTCATCTTGGGTCTGCTTGGTATTGCGGCTGTCCCGCACCCCCGGCCCCTCCCCACGGAGGGGGAGGGGAGGCGCTTGGGGCGGGTGTCGGTCGTGGAATGGAAAGGTTGCGCTTGCGGTTTGCGGCGGTGAGGAAAATGAGCGCCTGCGGCGCGCGCCCTTTGTCTCGCCTCTGG
>JBJTSJ010000435.1:0-5394 GCA_046076605.1 Tabrizicola sp. | reverse complement strand
CAGCGCCGCCGCATCCTGCCAGTCGATCGCGGCATGGTTCGCGGTGACATAAGGCTGCAGCTTGCCGAGGTTTTCGAACACGGCGCGCGCTTCGGGCGAGGTCCACGAGATCTTGCCGGCGGCGAGATCGCTGTGGAACTGGTAGCCATTGGTACGCATCGACACATAGTCGAAGATACCGGCGACCGGCCACAGAGCCGAAGAACCGGTGGTCACGCAGTCAATGCCAGCGGCCTTGAACTTTTCGCAGTTGGCAATGAACTGATCCCAGCTCACGCCTTCTGCACCCGGTGCTTCCACGCCAGCGGCTGCGTAAGCGTCACGGTTATAGTAGATGCCCCACTGGTAGTAGGTGTAGGGGATTGCGTACTTCTTGCCGTCGATGGTGGAGGACAGCACCGAAGAAGCCAGGGATTCGTTCAGGCCATTGGCGTCCCAGACATCGGTGATGTCAGCAAAGAGGCCAGCCTCAACGAAGGGCTTCATGCGGTTCGCGGCGTACCAGTTGGCCAGGTCCGGCGCATCGGCAGTCAGGAAGTTGCGGATCGCGTTCTTGTAGCCTTCGTGGTCGAAGTTCGTGAGAACGACGTCGATCTCGGGGTTTGCAGCCTCGAAATCGGCGATCAGGGCTTCGGCGGCAGCCAGCGGAATCGGATCGTAGTCCGCGTTCCAGGTGACAACGCGCTTGTCTTGCGCGAAGGCCGAGGTGGACAGCATGAGCGCTGCCCCGAGCGCGATTGCGCCCGACAGTTTGTGAACCATGGTTTCCTCCCGTCTGGTTTCACTATTTGAAACTTAGTCTTGAATATTGAAAACTATGTCGGCTATCGTCTATCCTGTCAACAACGACGTTCCGGGGAGGGGACGATGGGGGCGGAGGGACATGCCGACGGCACGGTGGGCAAGGCGCTGGACGTCTTGGACATGGTGGCCAGCCACGGCCGCCCGGTGCGCTTTTCCGATTTGCTGATCGAGGCCGACTATCCCAAGGCTACCCTCTACCGCCTGCTGCAGACCCTCACGCACCAGGGCATGCTGACCCTGGACCCCGATACCGGCACCTACGCGCTGGGCGTTCGCCTCGTCCGCCTTGCCCACGCTGCCTGGGCGCAGTCCTCGCTTGCCCCCATCGCGCGGCCCTATCTTGATGATCTGGCGGAAAAAACCGGCGAGACGATCCACCTTGCGCAGATGGACCTCGGCCAGGTCCTCTATGTCGACAAGCGCAACGCCGCAAAGCCGGTGGAGATGTTCGCGCAAGCCGGCAAGGTCGGCCCCGCCTATTGCACCGGCGTGGGCAAGGCGATGCTCGCCTACCTCCCGCCCGACGCACTGGAAGCCGCCTTGGCCCGCCAGTCCTTCCACCGCTTCACGCCCCACACGCTCGCCAGCCGCGAGGACCTGCTGGCCGAACTGGAGGCGATTCGCAAACGCGGCCACGCCTGGGACCGGGAAGAGCACGAGATAGGAATCATCTGCTGCGCCGTCCCGATTCTCTCACGCGGGGGCCGGGTGATGGGGGCGCTGTCGGTGACGTCGACCACGGCGCGAACGACTTTGGAGGATCTTGGGGCGCAAGCCCCGATGGTGAAGGACATTGCCGCAAAGATCGCGGCGGAAGCGGAAAGCTGGCGCTTTCCGGAACAGGTTTAACCGGGGGGAGGAAACCCATGACGGGAGTGACGCTGGAAAAAGTCGTCAAGCGCTTTGGCGACGTGCAGGTGATCCACGGGGTCGACCTGAAGATCGAGGACGGAGAGTTCTGCGTCTTCGTCGGTCCCTCGGGCTGCGGGAAATCTACCCTCCTGCGGATGATCGCGGGGCTGGAAGAGACGAGTTCCGGCGCAATCCGCATCGGCGCGCGGGACGTGACCTACATCGACCCGTCCGAACGCGGCGTGGCGATGGTCTTCCAGACCTATGCGCTTTACCCCCACATGACCGTGGCGGAAAACATGGGCTTCGGGCTGAAGATGACCGGCCATCCCAAGGCCGAGATCGACCGCAAGGTCGCCGAGGCCGCCCGCATCCTGAAGCTGGAGCCGCTCCTTGAACGCAAACCCAAGGCCCTTTCCGGCGGCCAACGCCAGCGCGTCGCCATCGGCCGCGCCATCGTCCGGGGGCCCGAGGTGTTCCTGTTCGACGAACCCCTCTCCAACCTCGACGCCGAACTGCGAGTCGAGATGCGCGTCGAAATCGCCCGCCTCCACCGCGAGATTGGCGCAACGATGATCTACGTGACCCACGACCAGGTCGAGGCGATGACCCTGGCCGACAAGATCGTCGTCCTCCGCTCCGGCCGGATCGAGCAGGTCGGCAAGCCCCTGGACCTCTACAACAACCCTGACAACAAGTTCGTCGCAGGCTTCATCGGCAGCCCGGCGATGAACTTCGTGGCGGGCGTCGCCGAGGGTGGATCGGTCGCCGCCAAGGGCCTCGCCGGCTCCGTCGCAAGCACGGTCGCGCTTCCCGCCTCGGGTGCCGAAGTGACGGTGGGCTTGCGCCCGCAGCACCTGAAGATCGGCCCCGGCGACACGCACCGCGTCGAACTGACCGAGGCTCTGGGCGGCGTCTCCTATGTCCACCTCACCGCGCCTTCGGGAGAAAAGCTGATCGTCGAACGCCACGACCAGGTCAGCCTCGAACCGGGCGCCAAGGTCGGCCTCAGCTTCGACGCCCGCGACGCGATGGTCTTCGACGAAGAGGGGCTGCGGCTGCGGTAACACGCGCCGCAACCCCCAAAGGTCAGGCCCAGAAGACCGCCATCTGGTAGATGATCGGGATTCCGGCCAGCAGCATGAAGGGGAAGGTGATCCCCAGGGACGCCGTCAGGTAGATCCCCGGGTTCGCCTCCGGGAACGTCGCGCGCACGGCGGCGGGCGCATCGATGTAACTCGCCGAGGCCGCCACCGCGCCCAGGACGAAGACCGATCCCACCGACAAGCCCGCCGCCGTGGCCAGCCCGGTGACGATGAACCCGTGCACCAGCGGCATCACCAGGCCGAACACCAGCATCCGCGGGCCGACCGTAGCAAAGGCTTTCAGCTGCCGCGCCGCTGTCATCCCCATTTCCAGGATGAACAGGACCAGCACGCCCCGGAACAGGTCGACAAAGAACGGCTCGATCTTGGCAAAGTTCTTCTCGCCAATCGCTGCGCCGATCACCATCCCGCCGCCAAGTAGGAGCAGCCCCCGACCCCGCAGCGTCTCCTGCAGGATCGCCGACAAGGGCGCCCCCCGCCCGCCTTCCGCCCGGGCCAGCGCCAGCCGCCCGTAGAACAGCGCCACCAGGATCCCCAGCTCCATCAGTGCGACCAGCCCGGTGATGAACCCCTGCATCGGCGTGCCCATGCTCTCGCTGTAGCTCTGCGCCACCAGGAAGGTGACCGAAGACACTGACCCATACAGCGCCGCCACCCCCGCCGCGTTGCGGATGTCCAGCCCCAGCGCCAGCCGGGCCACCAGAAAGGCCAGCGCAGGCACGCCCAGCACGATCGCCAGCGTGACCATGAGGGCCGGGCCAATCCCCGACAGGTCCGATGTCGCAAGTTCCCGCCCGCCCTGCAGCCCGATGGAAAACAGAAGGAAGATCGCAAAGATCCGGATCACCGGCTCGGGGATCTCCAGGTCGGAACGGATCAGGGTGGCCAGGATGCCCAGAAGGAAGGCCAGGGTGATGGGCGAGATCAGGTTCTCGATCAGAACAGCGGTATCCATGAATGTCTCCAGGGTTTCAGGCCCCGGGTTTCTGCGCTGCGGCTATTGAAAAGAGAAACGGGAAATTCAGATATGACTTATCTGTAATGTGGATGAGATAGCGATGCACGACATCGACACCCAGCTTCTGCGCACCTTCGTCAGCCTGGCCGAGACGCGCAGTTTCAGCCGCACGGCGGGCCGCGTCGGGCGCTCGCAATCCGCAGTCTCCGGCCAGCTGGCCAAGCTTGAGGCCACGCTCGGCGTCCGGCTCTTTGCCCGCGAC
The DNA here is from genome assembly GCA_046076605.1 of Tabrizicola sp. Taxonomy (GTDB): domain Bacteria; phylum Pseudomonadota; class Alphaproteobacteria; order Rhodobacterales; family Rhodobacteraceae; genus Tabrizicola. The sequence continues at coordinate 1,412 of JBJTSJ010000435.1, read as the reverse complement.
ACCCGCAATGTCGCGCTGACCACCGAAGGCGAGCGGCTTCTCCCCGATGCCCGCGCCATGGTCGCCCAGGCCGATGCGATGCTCGCGCGGTTCCGCGAACCGGACATCGCGGGCCTCGTCCGCTTCGGCAGCCCCGAGGATTTCGCCAGCTTCTACCTGCCCGATATCCTCGGCGTCTTTGCCGCTGCCCACCCGGCGGTCGAGCTGCACGTCACCTGCCAGCTGACCCTGCCGCTGATCGCCGAGTTCGAGGTCGGTGAGCAGGACCTGATCGTCATCAAGCAGGACCCCGCGCAGCCCCATCCCGGCGCAAGGACGCTCTGGCGCGAACGGCTGGTCTGGGCCACCGCGCCGCAGTTCAATACCGCCCGGCATCCCGTGCCGCTGGTCCTTAGCCCCGCCCCATGCGTCTACCGCGCGCGGGCCCTGGGGGCGCTGGAAGCGGCCGGTCTGGCCTGGCTCGGCGTCTATACCTCGCCCTCCTTCGCCGGGGCCATCGCGGCGGTCCGGGCTGGCCTCGGTGCGACGGTGATGCCTGAAACCATGGTGCCCCCGGGCCTCGTGGTCCAGGACAGCCTGCCCGCCCTGGCCGAGGCCGAGATCGCCCTCCTGACCCCGCCCCGCGCACCCGCCGCCGTGCAGGCGCTGGCCGCCTTCGTGGCCGAAAAGGTAAGGCGCTAGCGGGGCGTCCGTTACGTCACCCGCGACGAGGAGACGAAGTCGAACGAGGAGCCAACCGTTAAGAAACCCTGAACGCTCACAGCCAAGCCATTGATTTCCAAAGGCCTGCAAATCTGTCCACGCTGAACAGCCTCAATGCCCCGCCAGGAACTTCTCTGCATCCAAGGCCGCCATGCAGCCCATCCCGGCGCTGGTCACCGCCTGCCGGTAGATGTGGTCCGTCAGGTCCCCCGCCGCGAAGACCCCCGGGACCCCTGTCCGCGTCGACCCTGGCTCGACCACCACATAGCCCCCGGAATGCAGCGGCAGCTGGTCCTTCACCAGCTCCGAAGCCGGCGCATGCCCGATTGCCACGAAGAACCCGTCGCAGGGGATCACCCCCTCCACCCCCGTCTTCAGATTCTGAACGCGTACACCTGTCACCCCCAAGGGGGCCTCGGTCCCCAGGATCTCGGTCACTGCCGTGTCCCAGACCACCTCGATCTTCGGGTTCTTGAACAGCCGGTCCTGCATGATCTTCTCGGCCCGAAAGCTGTCGCGGCGGTGGACCACCGTCACCTTCGACGCGAAGTTCGTCAGGAACAGCGCCTCTTCAACGGCAGTATTCCCACCCCCGATCACCACGACTTCTTTCCCGCGATAGAAGAACCCGTCGCAAGTGGCACAGGCCGACACCCCGAACCCCTTGAACTTCTCCTCGCTCGGCAGCCCCAGCCACTTCGCCTGCGCCC
>JBJTSJ010000434.1:0-2658 GCA_046076605.1 Tabrizicola sp. | reverse complement strand
AAATTCATGCAGGACATGGAGGTCCGCAAGGCTGCCGCCGAGCTTCGCGCGATCTGGGTGATCGGCAACGAATACCTGCAATCCGCCGCCCCCTGGTCCGTCGTGAAGACCGACCCCGAGCAGGCCCAGGCCATCGTCCGCCTCGCGCTGAACCTGATCCGCGTCTACGCGATCCTCTCCGCGCCCTTCATCCCCGATGCCGCCGCCACGATGATGAAGGCGGTGGGGTCTGACGACTGGACCTGGCCCAGCGACATCCATGCCGCGATGCGGACACTTCCGGCGGGCCATGGCTTCGAGGTGCCGGAGAACCTGTTCCGCAAGATCACGGACGAAGAGCGCGCCGACTGGCAGACCCGGTTCTCGGGCATCCGCACCTAGGCCGTTTTCCGCCGCTCGCTGCACTTGCACAAAGCTTGAGAACGGGCCCTGCGTCGCGCCACCGGCATAGACGACGCAAAAGGTCGCTTTTCTCCCCTGCGCCCGGCACGGGAAATCCTGCGATCTCAGCGGGTTGCGCAGGTCATTCCCGACCCCGCGAATCGTGATTCCCTTTCCGGCGCCCAGCGCGGAACAGGGTTCGTTCGCAGCCGCAGAAACGGCCCCGTAGCGGGCAGGAATTTGCCGATCTCCCGGTTTCAGGGGAAGAAATTCCGCCGATCCTGAAATCTTTGGACATCACGCCACACGTAATAGTGGTAACATCCTGTGATCGGACCCGAGTCGCTGCCGACTGTCTGCCCAGTCACAGTTCCTCTGCCAAGGAGAGCCCGAGATGACACAAGTTCTGCCGACGCGAAGCCGTCCCGCCAGAAACTATGCCGCCGTTGCCCTGTTCCTTGCCGTGTATGTGGGTGTCCTGGTTTTCGTGTTCGCGCCCAAGGACATCTTCGCCGTCCAGTCGCCGACGGCACTGCTGCAAACCGACTAAGCCTTCAGATGATTGCCGCCTCGACCATGGCCTGACCGGCTGCAACCCGGTCAAAATGGAACGGTCGCAGGTCAAGCGTCCGGTAGGAGCCGTGCAGGATCCATTCCGCCGTGGCGCGGCCCATGGCGGGGGATTGCTGCAGCCCATGGCCTGAAAAGCCGTTCAGGAACAGGAAGTTCGTGATCTCGGGGTGCGGCCCGGTGATCGCGTTCTGGTCCAGCGTGTTGTAGTCGTACTGCCCGGCCCACTCGTTCACCACCTTCACCGCCTCGAAGGCCGGGATGCGGGTGGCGATGGAGGGCCAGATTTTGTCCAGCCAGATGTCGGGGTCCATGGCGAAATCGTCGTGGTCCACCGCCGGGTCCACATCGGCGTGGCCACCGGCCATGTAGGTCCCGCCGCCCACCTCTCGCACGAAGACGCCCGAGGGGTCGATCGTCAGGGGCAAGGGCCGGTCGAGCGGGGTTTCGGCCTGGATGACCCAGTTGTAACGCTTCCTCGGCTCGATCGGGATCGCGATTCCCGCCATCGCCGCGACCTTGGCGCCCCGGGTGCCTGCCGCGTTGACCACCATCCCGCAGCCGACCCGACGGCCCGAGGCGAGGCGCACGCCCGTGACCTGCCCGGCCACAACGTCCAGCCCCGCGACCTCGTCCGCGAGATACTCCACCCCCGCCTCGCGCGCCTTGCGGCGGAACCAGTCGAAGACCGTGTAGCCGTCGAAGTAGCCCTCGTCCTTGGTGTTGAGGCTGCCCAGGACCAGGTCATCGGCCACCATGAAGGGAAACTCGGCCCGGATCTGGTCTGGGTCCAACAGCCGCGTCCCCGCCCCCGCCGCTGACTGCACTTTCTGGTTGGCACGCAGGACGTCGGCGAAAGCGTTGTCATCGGCGAGATACAGGTAACCGAAGTTCTGGATCTTCAACTCGGGCACCCTGTCGTCGCCGCCCATCTGGGCCCGCAGCGACTGGACGAAGTCCGCCCCGAATTGCGAGATGCGGATGTTCAGCTCGGTCGAGAACTGCTGCCGGATGCAGGAAAAACTTAGCGCGGTCGCGGCCTTTTCGTAGGACGGGTCGCGTTCGATCACCAGCACCCGGCCCGGGAAACCCATCTGGGTCAGCCACCAGGCGGTTGACGATCCCATGATCGCGCCGCCGATGATGACCACGTCATAGCTGTCGTGGTCTGGTTCTGTCCGAAATCCCTGCATGCCCATCCCTCACTCTGCTGCCCGGTGTAGCGCAGCCGTGGGGGGCGGTAAATCCGCGCCGTTCAGGCAAGCCCGGGCGGGATTGCGGGCGGGATGTCGACCGAATGCAGCCAGGGCTTGATGTCCAGAAGCGGCGTGCCGTCAAAGGCATCCAGCGTATCGACGGTCAGCATACCCGCCGCCGCGTCCACCGCCAGCAGCCGCACCACACCGACCGCGATCGGGTTCGGGCGGCTTGGCGCGCGCAGGGCGAAGACGCCGGTCGGCCCCTCGCGGTGGGTCGGGTGCAGGACGATCATGTCGCGCCGGGCCGAGCCGGTCCAGTAGAGAAGGATCACCGGCTGCCCGACCTGCAACCCTGCAAGCCCCACGCGGAAAGGCGGGTCAACCTCGACCCGGAACTCCCCGCCCTGCTCACGCGCCTCGCGCAGGTTCTTCGGGCAGTTGCCGCGCGCCCAAGGGCTGCGCAACCGGCCGATGAACCGCAGATGCGCATCGTCGGCGGTACGGGCGG
>JBJTSJ010000433.1:0-2557 GCA_046076605.1 Tabrizicola sp. | reverse complement strand
GGGCTGTTCCAGCTGCGGCAGGTGACCGGCCTCGGCGATGATCTCCAGGCAGCCCTGCGGCATCATCGCGGCCAGGAATTCGGCCCGGCGGCGCGGGACGAGCGTGTCGCTTTCGCCCGCGATGATCATTGTCGGCACATGCACCTTGCGCAGGGTCTTCTGCTGATCGGGGCGGCGCTGCAGCACGCGCAGGTGTCGCTGGAACTGGATCAGCCCCAGGTTATCGGCCATGTCGGTGACCAGAGCCATCACCTCATCCCGCCAGGGCGCATCGTGCAAGGCGGCAAGCGGCAGCATCTGCGCCATGCAGGCCGCAAGGTGGCCGGTCTTGGCCGCAATCAGCAGGGCTTCGCGTTCGACGGCAACCTGTGGCGTATCTGGCAGCGGATCGGTGGAGATGAGCGCGATGCGGGTCACTGCCTCGGGGCGTTTGCGCAGGATTTCGATGGCGATGTTGCCGCCAAGGCCATGGGCAACCAGGGCAAAGCTGGATGGCAGGTGCGGGGCGATGTCGGCGGCGATCTTTTCCACCGTATCGCCATGACCGGGGGACAGGATTACCACAGGCCGGTCAGCCCCCAGCCGCGCTAGCTGCGGCATGAAACTGCGCGCATCCGCCATGAACCCCGGGATGAGGACCAATGGTTCGGGCGGGGTCGGATTTCGTAGAACGAGCAAACTCACAACACGGGCCTTCCGCGCAGGATTTCTGCAAGCAGCGGTTTTCGCCTTTATCGAAGGGTATCCTATAAGCCTATGGAATCAAGACATGATTTCAACGCCTATTCGCAGATCGGCAGAACGGCGACATCAGCGGATGTTCGATACCTTCAAGCCAAGGCTTTCCTCGACCGGCAGCGCCTCACGCGCGCGGATCACGTCCTCGATCGCCTCGGTGATCATCGCCAGGCAGGGGGGCGTGGAAAACCGGTGGTCGGCGTCCTTGACCAGGGTCAGCCGCAGGTCGGGGCTGGAAATCTGGTGGAACAGGGAAATCGCGACGGTGGGCGGGACGTCGGTATCGGCGCTGCCCTGCAACAGGCGGACCGGGACGGGCAGGTGCAGCGGGCCGTTCATCACGAGGTTCTGCCTGCCGTCCTCGATCAGGCGAAGGGTGATCGGGTAGGGATCGTCGGAATAGTCAGAGGGGCGGAGGAAGACGCCCTCTTCGAGAAGCGTCGTGCGTTCGGCGAGCGTGAACTCGGCTTCCCACATCCGTTCGGTGAAATCCGGGGCGGCGGCGATGCCGATCAGGCCTGCCACGCGGTCGGGCAGGTCGCGGGCGAGGAGAAGCGAGATCCAGCCCCCCATCGAGGAGCCGACGAGGATCTGCGGACCTTCAGTCAGCACCTCGATCACCGCCGCAGCGTCTTCGCGCCAGTCAGTGATGGCGCCGTCGACGAATGCCCCATGGGACTGCCCGTGGCCGGAGTAGTCGAAGCGGAGGAAGGCGCGGCCGGTGGCTTCGGCCCAGGCTTGCAGGGCCTGCGCCTTCGATCCGGACATGTCGGACCGGAAGCCCCCCAGAAAGACCACGCCCGGGCCTTTGCCGGGGGTCTGGTGGTAGGCGATGTGGCGACCTTGCGGGGTGGTGAGGAAGGTTGTCATGGAAAGGAAGATAGCAAGCGGAAGGCGGTTTCGGCAGGGTGGCCGCAACCGACGGGCGAAGAACCGCGCATGGCTTGACTTGGGGACCGCGCGGGGGCATCAAGCGGCCCGACATAACCCGCAACCGGGCGTTTCGTAGGCGCCAAACAGACGAGGAGACGGCCGATGGCCCAGATTTCCCTGACATTTCCCGACGGCAACAAGCGTGTCTATGACGCGGGCGTGACGCCTGCCGAAGTGGCGGCATCGATTGCGCCGTCGCTGGCCAAGGCGTCGATCTCGGCGCAGGTCAATGGCAAGCACTGGGACCTGCAGTGGCCGATCACGTCGGACGCGACGATTTCGCTGAACACCCTGAAGGATGACGCGGCGACGTCGGAACTGATCCGGCATGACCTCGCCCACATCATGGCCCGCGCGGTGCAGGAGATCTGGCCGGACGTGAAGGTGACGATCGGGCCGGTGCGCGATCAGGGCTGGTTCTACGACTTCGACCGGGAGGAGCCGTTCACGCCCGAGGACCTCGGCCAGATCGAGGCGCGGATGAAGCAGATCATTAATGCTCGTGATCCGGTGAAGACCGAGGTCTGGGAGCGGGCGCGGGCGGTGGAGTATTACCGGGGCCGGGGCGAGCCGTTCAAGCTGGAGCTGATCGACCGCATTCCGGAGGGCGAGGACCTGCGGATGTACTGGCATGGGCCTTGGCAGGACCTGTGCCGGGGGCCGCACCTGCAACACACAGGCCAGGTTCCGGCGGATGCGTTCAAGCTGACGCATGTGGCGGGGGCCTACTGGCTGGGGGACGCAAGCCGTCCGATGCTGCAGCGCATCTACGGCGTGGCGTTCAAGAACCGCGACGACCTGAAGGCGCATCTGACGATGCTGGAGGAGGCCGCAAAGCGCGACCACCGTCGCCTCGCGAACGAGCTCGACCTGCTGTCGTTCCCCT
>JBJTSJ010000432.1:0-3358 GCA_046076605.1 Tabrizicola sp. | reverse complement strand
GGCGACGGCGGTGGACAAAGCCTCTTCCCAAGAAATCTCCTCAAACGCGCCCGACCCGCGCGGCCCCACCCGCCGTAAGGGCGCTTTCAGACGCGAGGGCGCGGTGACCTGCATGATCCCGCTCGCCCCCTTGGCGCAGAGGACGCCCTTGTTGATCGGATGGTCCCGGTTGCCCTCAATATAGGCCACCTTCCCGGACTTCAGATGCACGTTGATCCCGCAGCGGCAGGCGCACATGTAGCAGGTCGTCTGGCGGACCTCGTCGCCGACTTCGCGCTGTGTCTCGACCATTGGCTGGTTCACGCGCCCTCCCCGGCCCTGACGGCCTGCGCTTCAAGGGCAATCTGGCGTTCCTCGTCGGCGGGCACAACAAGGATAACGACACGCGATGTCGCATCATGGAGGGTGTTTTCGTTCCGGGCATTGCGGTCAGCGTCGGAAGAAACTCCCAAGTAGGACAGCCCGGACAGGATTTCCTTCCGCATCCAGGGGTCGTTTTCCCCGATGCCGCCGGTGAACACCACGGCGTCAAGACCGCCCATCGCGGCGACCATCGACCCGGCGTGGCGGACGGCCCAATAGGCGAAATGCGCCAGCGCAAAGCGCGCCTCGGGCGTCCCCGCCGCATGCAGGGCGCGCAGGTCGCTCGCTCCGCCAAGTCCCAGCAGCCCGCTTTCCCGGTTCAGGATGCGGCCAGCTTTCTCGACCCCGTGCAGCTCGGCCAGCCGAAGGACGGCGTTCCCGTCGATCGAGCCAGAGCGCGTTCCCATCGTCAGCCCGTCCAGCGGCGAATAGCCCATCGTCGTCGCAACCGAATGACCGTTCACAATTGCCGCCATCGAGCAGCCGTTGCCCAGATGACAGGCAAGGAGGCGCTCCGGCAAAGCCCCCCTGCCCTGCAGGATGCGCACCAGCGCCGCATAGCTGATCCCGTGAAAGCCATAGCGCCGCAGCCCACGGTCGCGCTCCGCCTTCGGCAAGGCATAGGTGACCGCCACATCGGGGTTCGTCGCATGGAAGGCCGTGTCGAAGGCCGCATACTGGGGAAGGTTCGGAGCAAGTGCCGCAACCGACTGAATCCCCACCAGATTCGCCGGGTTGTGCAAAGGCGCAAGTGGCACGCAGTCCAAAATCTGCTGCAGCACCGATGGCGTCACCCGGCAGGTCGCGGTCAGCCCGGCCCCGCCATGCACCACCCGGTGCGCGGCGGCGGTCAGGCGGTCGATCGATACTCCCGTTTGTTGAAGGCCCGCCGCCATCGCTGCAGCGTGACCATCCGGGCCGATCTCACTGACGCTTGCTTTTGCGACCTCTTGTTCGCCTTCGAAGACCTTCAGCTTCAGCGAAGACGAACCGGCGTTCACAATCAGCCACATCAGAGCAGCGCCTTCCCCAGGCCCAGGGCCGCTAGCCCCGCCAGCAGGATGATCGCAAACCGGCGGAAGTCCTGCGGATCGGTGCCAAAGAAGTGCCGCCCGCCCAGCCAGTTCCCCAAAAGCGTCACCGGCAGCGCGATCAGGCTGGCCCAGAGCGTGTCCCAGGTCACCAATCCCGCCAGCCAGTAAAGCGGCGCCGAGTAGAGGTCGAGGAGCGGGAAGTAGGCAATCAGCGTCGCGCGGAAGACGGCGGCAGGCATCGGTTGCGCGGCGAAGAAAGCCGCTAAAGGTAGTCCCCCCATCCCGGGCGCGTTGGCGAGGCCTGAGATCACCCCGGCAACGCCATTCGACGCGCCTCTCACTTCGCTGGCCAGCCTCCATCCCGCCAGCAGAACCACGCACATGAGCAGCACATAGCCCGAGATCACCGCCCGCGCCGTGTCCTCGCTGACCCCGGTCAGCACCCACAGCCCCAAAGGCAGCCCGACGGCCGCCCCGCCCAGAAGCCAGCCGACCCGTCTCCAATCCACGTCCGGCCCGGCCCCTTTTGCGGCCTGAAGGGACATCACTGTTTCCAGAATTACCACAACGGCGACAAAATTCAGCGGATTGGTCACCAGACTGGAGGCCGCAATCAGCAGGGCCGAGAAACCGAACCCCGAATACCCCCGGACAAAGCCCGCGATGAGGCAAGAGACCGCCAGCCAGACCAGCGCCAGCGGTCCCAGGTCAAAGGGCATCAGACGACCTGCGGCCGCATGTCGGCCTTGGAAATCCCCGCGACCTCGACCGGCTTCTTCATCGCGTCGCGGCGGAAGGGCTCGCCCAGTTCCTGGTTGATCAGCGCCTCGATCAGCGTGGTCTTCCCGTGATTCATCTGGTCGTCGATGGCCTTGTGCAGCGCCGCCGTCAGCTCCTCCATCGTCCGCGCCTGCACGCCCTGCAGGCCGCAGGCCTTGGCGATCCCGGCGTAGCTGACGTCGGTATCCAGCTCGGTGCCGACGAAGTTGTCGTCATACCAGAGCGTCGAGTTCCGCTTTTCCGCCCCCCACTGGTAGTTGCGGAAGACGACCATCGTGATCGCGGGCCATTCCTTGCGGCCGATGGCCGTCAGTTCCGTCACCGCGATGCCGAAGGCCCCGTCCCCGGCAAAGCCCACGACAGGCGTGTCCGGGCAGCCGATCTTGGCGCCGATGATGCTGGGAAGCCCGTATCCGCATGGCCCGAAGAGGCCCGGCGCGAGGTATTTGCGGCCTGCCTCGAAGGACGGATAGGCGTTGCCAATGGCGCAGTTGTTGCCGATGTCGGACGAAATGATCGCCTCTTTCGGCAGAGCGGACTGGATCGCGCGCCAGGCCATCCGCGGCGACATCCACTCGTGCTTCGCGTCCCGGGCGCGCTGGTTCCAGCTCGTGCCGGGATCGTCCTGTTCGTGGTCCATCGAGGAAAGTTCCTGCGCCCAGGCGGATTTCTTCCGCGCGATCAATGCTTTGCGCTCGGCCCGCCCCGCATCGCCCGCGGTCTTTGACAGCCGCGCCAGGATCCCCTCGGCCACCTTCTTCGCATCGCCCACGATGCCCACCGTCACCGGCTTCGTCAGCCCGATCCGGTTCGGGTTGATGTCGACCTGGATCACCTTGGCACCCTTCGGCCAGTAGTCGATCCCGTAGCCCGGCAGGGTCGAGAACGGGTTCAAACGCGTCCCGAGGGCCAGCACCACGTCGGCTTGGGCAATCAGCTCCATCCCCGCTTTCGACCCATTATACCCCAGCGGCCCCGCGAACAGCGGGTGGCTTCCAGGGAAGGCGTCGTTGTGCTGGTAACCGACGCAGACCGGGGCGGTCAGGCGTTCCGCCAGCGCCATCTAGGCCGGGATCGCCCCGCCGATCACCACGCCAGCGCCGTTCAGGATCACCGGGAACTTGGCCGAGGACAGTAGCTGCGCCGCCTGCGCAATCACATCCTCACCGCCCGAGGGCCGC
>JBJTSJ010000431.1:0-8501 GCA_046076605.1 Tabrizicola sp. | reverse complement strand
TTCATGTCGACATTCGAGGTGAAGGTGCCCAGCGCAATCGGGCAGCCGGGCTTGATGTATTGCAACAGCGCCGCCGCAGCGAGCCCCTCGGCCATCGACAGCGTCACCGCCCCCGACATGGTGACCGGCGCCATCGCCCCGGCCAAAGTGAAGGGCGTGATCACCACCGGCTGGCCGCGCCGCGCAAGGCGCATCGCCCCGTCCAGCATCGGGAAGTCGTGCTTCAGGGGCGAAACCGAGTTGATGTTGGTGTACATCCGCGGCTTCGCCTGGAACTCCGCTTCGCTCAGGCCCCCCGCGATCCGGACCATCTCCATCACGTCCTCGACCCGCTCGGCGCCAAGGGAGTAGGCGTGGACCACCTTGTCGGTCAGCGTCAGCTTCTCATACAGGCAGTCCAGGTGCCGGACGGACGCATGAATATCCACCGGCTCCACCGGATAGCCGCCCGCGATATGGATGCAGTTGAAATACTGCGTCAGCTTCATGAACTCCTTGAACGTCTCGAAGTCGCCGGACCGTTTGCCGCGCTCCATGTCCCAGGCGTTGGGCGGGGACGAGACGTTCACGAACAGCATATGCTTGCCGCCCATGATAAGTTCCCGCTCCGGGTTCCGGGGTGTGATCGTGAAGGTCTCGGGCGCGCGGGCGACCATCTCCATCACGAAATCCTCGTCCATCCGGACGTTGGTCCCGTTGACCGTGCAGCCCGCCTTCCGCAGATGCTCCACCGCTTCGGGGTTCAGGAACTCGATCCCGATGTCGCGCAGGATGCGCATCGCGGTCTTGTGGATGCGCTGCACGCCGTCCGCGTCCAGGGGTTCGACCGGAGCGTCGGGGTTGACTGGGATCCGCCAGGGCATCTGGTCGATGACCGCCGTCCCCGCGCGGACCTTCATTCCGGCACGCCCACCGGCGCGCTTTCTACGGGCTGGTTCATCAGTCATCTTCGGATCTCCGTTACGCATGTCCGAAGATGCGGAAGGGAAACGAAAGGCGTTACCGCGTTAGCGACAAAAAAACGTCGCTTTCGCGCCCCGCCTTGGTTCGTCAGCCTTGTATGCCGGAAAGCCAGGCCGGAATCTCGCCGATGTCGGCCAGGACGACGTCAGCATGCGGGGCAAGCTGGTCGCGGCCGGCAACCCCGGTCAGCACGGCGACGGTCCGCATTCCGGCGGCGCGGCCGGCTTCCAGATCGTGCCGGCTGTCGCCCACCATGGCCACGCGCGCGGGCTGCAGGCCCAGCTGGCCAGCGAAGGCCAGGCACATGCCGGGGCCAGGTTTCGGGCCATAGCCGGAATCATAGCCCGAGATGAAATCGAAGCAGTCGGTGATGCCGTGGTTCGCCAGATGCTGCCGCGCGGGGGCTTCGGAATCGTTCGTCGCCACCCCCAGCCGCAGCCCCCGGGCGCGCAAGGCGGTCAGCAGGGGTCGCAGGGGCACAGCCTCGGACATCGGCGCCTGGGCCGCACTGGCGTCGATCCGGTCGGTCAGTTCGGCCACGGTGACGCCCGGCAGCTCGACGACCAGGGCGGCCGCGATGTCGGCGGCCGTGGCCGCGATGACCGGGCTGTCGGGCGCAAAGCTACCTGTCGCGGGATCAAAACCGATTGCCTGACCGAGCCGCGCTGCCTGGTCCGCATCCCTGGAAATCTGCGCGAGGAACCCTTGCGCCCAACGCCCCCAACTGACCCGGAAGTCGAACAGCGTTCCATCCTTGTCGAACAAGAGGCCGTCGATCATCTGAGTCGCATCCAGGTCAGGGGTTCAGGTCCAGAAAGTCTCGGCCCCACCCGGCAACGCCATCCGCGCTGTCTGTGGGGCAGTGTAGGGATGACCGTGGCTGTCGCAGAATGCAACCACCCATCGGTCGTCCTGCAACAGGAAATCCAGGACAGCCCCCTGGAATTCGGCCTCGGCAGCCCTGGCGCGGAGATCGGCCAAGCCGGCCCCGGTCGCGTTAAGGAATAGCGGAAAGATTTCGTCCTCGGCGGCAAGCCAGCCAAGGACTTGCAAGGCCAGAACCTGCGCTGCTTCGGGCGTCATCTGCTACCTCTTTCTAAGAAAACCACAACATCTGCCTTGTTGCGCACCGAGCCTTGCCTTTTTGCGTCATGCGGTAGGGAATTGCGAACAACTCTTAAACGTTAAAGGTTTTGTTAACCTTCTTGGCGTCAAACTGTCCTGCATCTGGTCGATGAACAAGACAGCAGTGGAAGATGACGGCACGGATTCTCATCGTTGACGATATTGCAGCGAACCGGATCGTGCAGCAGGCGCGGTTGACCGCTGCCTTCTACCACCCCTTGCTTGCAACCGACGGCGCATCCTGCCTGCGGATTGCACAGGCGGAACGACCCGATCTGGTGTTGCTTGACCTTGGCCTGCCCGACATCTCGGGGCTTGAAGTGCTGCAGCGCCTGCGCCGCAACCCGGCGTGTCGCGATATTCCTGTCATCGCCCTGACGTCGTCAGGCGGGGCGGCGGAACGCCTTGCGGCCTTTGCCGCCGGGGCCGATGACGTGATGGATCAGCCGACGAATGAACGGGTCCTGCTGGCCCGGCTGCGCAACCTTCTGCGCGTGAAGGCGGAAAGCGACTTTCCGGCGCAAGATGCCCTTGCCCTGCCGGGCCTTGCCGAAGCGCCTGCCGCGTTCGATCCGCAGGGCACCATTGCGCTGGTCGCCCCGCAAACCATGTCGGGCGAGGGGCTTCGCGATGCGCTGGCGGGACAGCTTCGGGATCGTCTGGTCGTCGTTTCTCGGCGCGAGGCGCTGGCCGAGCTTGCCGTCGGGCAAGGCAGCGACTCCGTCCCGGAAGTGTTTGTGCTTCAGGACGATGGCCGCAATCCCATGTCGACGCTGCGACTGCTGTCGGAACTGAAAAGCCATCAGGCCACCCGTCATGCTGCGGTCTGTGTGGTTGGGCCCGCGGGGGCAGGGGATGAAGCTGCGATGGCCTTCGATCTGGGCGCTGATGACGCTGTAGGTCCTGGTGTCACGGCCGAGGAACTGGTGCTGCGGACGCGCGGGCTACTCCGCCGAAAGCGGCATTTCGACCAGATGCGCGCCCGGATGCAGGATGGTCTTCGTCTGGCGATGCGAGACCCGCTGACAGGGCTGTACAACCGTCGCTTTGTGGTTCCGCAGCTGGCGGCGGTGGCCGATCTCGCGCGGTCGGAAGGGTCGCCCTTTGCGGTCATGGTGATGGATCTGGACCGCTTCAAGCAGGTCAACGACGTCTATGGCCATGCCGCCGGGGATCAGGTGCTGGTCGAGGTGGCGCATCGGCTGACCGCGCATCTTCGCGATACCGATGTGTTGGCCCGGATCGGCGGCGAGGAGTTTCTGGCCATACTGCCACGCACCGGCATGGCGATGGCCCGCCGGGTGGCGGAAAGGCTCTGCCACGTGATGGACGATCAGCCGATTCGTCTGACGTCCGGCGAAGACCTGCGGGTGACCGTCTCGATCGGTGTGGCAGTTGCAGGCACTGCGGGCGAGGGCAGCTTTGGCGTGGAGGGCCTGGTTGAACAGGCCGACATCGCGCTGCTGGAGTCCAAGGGTGCTGGCCGCAATCAGGTGACCTTCCGGCTGAGCGCGGCATGAGGGCGCGGCTGCCCCGTTTTGGGCAAAGGTCGCCTGCGTCGAATGTTTCGCCGTCAAAGCAGCGAATAGGACGAGAGCCTGTCCGGGCATCTGGTTTGGCGCGGTTGTCAGTCTTTCGGGCGGCCGCGCAGTCTGCGTTCCAGCCGGTCGGCAAAGGCCAGGCGTTCCTCGACCGACATTTCGACCAGGCGTGTCTCGATCAGGCTGCGGCCCAGTTCCAAACGCTCGGCATTCCGGGTTTCGATGGCGGTCAGGGCGGTTGTCATGGCGACCGGATCGAAGGGATCGGCACGCAGAGTGGTCAGGAGGGTGTCGAATTCGGCCCGAGCCGCCTCACGCGAGGATCGGAATTCGTCGGCGCGATCCATCAGGCCCTTGCGCAGGGCGCGGCGGTCCTGTTCGCTGAGCGCTTCGCTGAACGGTCCGAAGGAGATGTCACGCGGCATTCCCATGCGCGGCCGGTCACCCAGCCAGGACCCAAGCACCAACCCGGCCACACCAAGGTTGATCGCGACCGAGACAATCAGCGCCGGCTTCAGCCAGCGCGACACAGTCGGGCCGGGCGCAGTTGGGGCAACCGGCGTAGTGGGGGGAGTTGCGGGGGGGCCTTGCTCGTCACTCATGCTTTTCAGCCTTCAGTCGCCAGGAAATCGGCATCGGGGAAGAATTCTGCCACGTCGGTGGCAGTTCCGGTCAGGTAATCCATTGTGGTCGGGCTGAGGTAGCCCAAGGCCAGCCCGAAAGCCGCCGCGGTGCCAAGCCCCGCGAGCGCTGGCCCTCCACCCAGAGAGTGAACAAGCCGCGACAAGAGGCTTGGCCGGACCGGCGACTGGGCGGCGCGCACCAAAGACGGCTGCGGTTGCAGCGCCAGGGCGTCGGCCAGAACCCGTTGCATCAGGGCGTCCGACGGGGTCTGGGCCGTCTTTGCCGCAGCCGCGAGCAGGCGGTCGATCTCGTCATCCTGCATGACCGTCATCCTCATATCCCAGGGCCTCTTTCCGGCCCGCCAGAAGTTCCGCCAGCGCGCGCTTGCCGCGGGCGGTCAGGCTTTCCACCGCTTCGACCCCGATCTCCATGATCGCCGCAATTTCGGGGTTCGTCATCCCTTCAAGATGCCGCAAGACGACCGCTTGACGCTGCCGGTCAGGTAGCTGGGCCAAGGCGGCTTCCAGCGCGGCCATCCGGCCTGCCTCCTGCAGCTGCCCCTCGGCCCCTGGCGCGGCATCGGCGACCTCGGGAGCGTCGTCGAGCGCCATCTGACGCTTGCGGGTTCGGGCGCGCTGGCGGTCGATGCACAGGTTGGTGGCGACCCGGTAAGCCCAGGTCGTCACCTTTGTCTCGCCTTGCCGCCACTCGGGCGCCACGCGCCATAGCCGCAGCATGGTTTCCTGCGCGACATCCTCGGCCTCGGCCCGGTCGCCGGACAGAAGGCGCGAGGCATAGGCCAGGACGCGGGGCGTGACGCGTTGGGTCAAGGCCAGCGCCGCGTGACGGTCTCCATTCGCATAGAGCACCATCAGCGCCTCATCCGAGGTGTCATCGCCTGCGTCGAAGGCCATTGTCATCCTGCGTCTGGTGTAACCCGGCGGCTGCCCCGCGCAAAGCGTCAGTTGTCGTCGTCACCCATCATGTGACGGCGGCCTTCGCGGCGCTTGCCCATCTTTTCGGATGCGGCCTGGGCTTCTTCCTTCGAGATGGCGCCATCGTTGTCAGTGTCGATCCGCGCAAAATGGTCGGCCATCGGGCCTTCGCCCATTTCCTCGACCGAGAGGGAGCCGTTGCCGTCGTCATCCATATTCTCGATCATCTGGGCGCTGCGCCGGGCCAGCATCTGGGCCATCATGTGGGCCTGCAGTTCCTCGGCGCTGAGGGCGCCATCGCTGTTCGTGTCGGCGGCGGCGAATTCGGCGGCGCGGTGGGCGGCCAGTTCGTCCTGCGTGACCTTGCCATCGGTGTTGGTGTCGATCGCGTCGAACATTTCCAGCAGCATTGGGCCGCGGCCTTCGCCGCCCATGCCCATGCCGCCCATTCCGCGTTCGGCAAGGGCTGCAGAGCCAAAGGCGGCTCCCATCAGAGCCAGCAGGGCAACGGCGGTTTTCTTCGGTGCAGTCATCTTCTTTCTCCGGTTTCGGATCGCCTTTCGACCCGTCTGCCCAATCACACGACCGGGCCGCATTTTTCCGTCGCGGATTTTGGCGGCAAGTTGCGACACGCGGACACATGCCGGTCTTTCTCCTGTGATCGCCCGGTTTCAGGCGCTATGGTCCACAACGCCCGGACCGCCGAAACGGGCAATCAGGACCCGCACCGCATGACCATGACCGACACGACCGAGCCCGAAGAGCGCCCCTGGAAGCCTGCCGTAATGCGGGGCTGGCGGCGACGCTGCCCGAACTGCGGGGCAGGGCCGATGCTGCGCGGTTATCTGAAGGTGCGGGACGCCTGCCCGGTTTGCGGCGAGGAGCTGCACCATCACCGCGCTGACGACGGGCCAGCTTACCTCACGATCCTGATCGTCGGGCACCTGCTGGCACCGGTCCTTTTGTTCACCTATACCAAGTTTCGGCCCGAGCCCCTGATGCTGGCCGTCGGCTTCACGATCGGGACGGTCGCGCTGTCGCTGTATCTATTGCCGCGGCTGAAGGGGGCGATGGTGGCGTTGCAGTGGGCGAACCGTATGCACGGTTTCGGTGCCGCGCCGCATGACTGAGCCGATCCGCGCAGCTGCGACTGTCGTTCTGTGGCGGGAAAGCCGGTCGGGGCCGCAGGTCCTGATGGGGCAGCGCGGCGAGGGGGCAGTGTTCATGCCGTCGAAGTTCGTCTTTCCGGGCGGTCGGGTCGACCCGGAGGATCAGGCGAATGCGCGGCCGGGCTTTCTGGCTACGGAGTGCGAGCGCCGCCTGGGTCTGTTCGTTCCAGAGGATGCGCCCACGCCCGGCGCGCTGGTGGCGGCGGCGCTGCGCGAGTTGACCGAGGAGACCGGGCTGAACCTGGCGGCGATGGACCACCCGTCCTTGCGTTTTGTCTTCCGGGCGATCACTCCGCCGGGGCGCACCCGCCGCTTTGATGCGCGGTTTCTGTTGGCCCATGACGAAGGCTTGGATGGCGACGGCGAGGATTTCTCGGCCGCATCCGGTGAGCTTCAGCACCTGCACTGGCTGCCCTTGCCAGAGGCGCGGGCGCTGGACCTGCCCTTCATCACCGAGGTGGTTCTGGCAGAGGTTGCGGCGCTAGTGGCGGGCCACGACCAGCCCGGCGTTCCGTTCTTCGACAACTCCGGCACCACCCCGCAGTTCCGCCGGCTGGTCTAGCACGCCGCCCTTGTCGACCGGCCAGACCGGATGCGGCACCGGGTCCTTGGCGCGGAACAGGAACTGCTGGAAGATGTCGAGATAGCTGCGGTAGCGGTAGCCCTCGTTCCGGCGCAGGTAGTGGTCGCGGTTGCCGAAGTAGAGCGCGGGCAGCTTGTACCACGGGACGGCCGGGTGCATGTGGTGGACCACGTGGAAGTTGTTGTTCAGGAACAGCAGGGACAGCGGCCCGCGGCTTTCGATGATGACGGTCCGCGCCCGCGCCGCCTCATGCGCGCGGTGTTCAAGGTAGGTGCGGATCTTCAAGAGGCTCCACCCCAGGTAGGCCGCAAGGAGGTAGGCCCAGCCCGGCATCGTGCCGACCCATTCCAGCCAGGCCCAGACCAGCGCGAGGCCCGGCAGGTGCAGCCCCCAGGCCAGCCAGACCCGCGCGTCGCCCTTGCGCATCGCGGCGAGGTCGCCCTTGGCCAGCGCCCAGGTCGAGATCGCGGGGCCGATCAGCATTCGCCCGAACAGAGTGTTGTTGAACCGCAGCACTGCCTTTGCCAGAACGGAAAGCCGCACCCAGACGGCGGGGTCCAGGTAGTTTGACTCCGGGTCGTCATAGGGGTCGGTCAGCGCGGGATCAAAGTGGTGCTGCAGGTGCAGGTCCTTGAAGCGCAGGTAGGGGACAAAGACGGTAAGCCCCGGGAACACCAGCGCTTCGGACAGGGTTTGCGACCGGAAGGGGTGACCGTGCAGAACCTCATGCGTCAGCGATGAGAACTGCGCGATGGCCAGCGCTGCGGCAAGGATTGCAAGGAAGGGGGACACCGCCCAAAGCGCGGTGGTGGCCAGCGCCCAAAGGCCGTAGGTTGCTGCGAAGACGATCAGGGTGGGCCATTCGACGGCCCGGGTATCGGTCTGCAAGATGGGTCTCGGACAGGGTAACGTTTCTGTGACGGTAGCAAGTCCGCTCTCTGCCGGGAATTCGGGATATTGTAAACTTGATCCCACATAGGTTCTGGAAAGTCATCACATGCTGGATAAAGTCGACAAACGTGACCGTGCGCAAACCTTTCGCCAGCGATTGGCCGAGGCGATGGCCAGCCGCAAGGTCAGCCAGTCCGCCCTGGCCCGGGCCTGCGGGGTGGACAGGTCAACGATCTCGGCCCTCTTGCAGGAGGGCACGCGTCTGCCGAACGCCCAGCTTGCGGCCGATTGCGCGCGGGCCTTGGGGATCAGTGCCGACTGGCTTTTGGGCCTGTCGGGGCGGCCGGAATCCATCGCCGACCTGCTGGCGGCTTCGCTGAGCCTGACCGAGGCGCCGCGGGCCCTGATCGACGAGCGCATCTTCGGCTGGCACCAGGAGGCGGCGGGCTACAAGATCCGTCATGTGCCCGCGACGCTGCCCGATATGCTGAAGACCCTGGCGATGGTGGAATGTGAGTATTAGCCGCAGCTGGGCCGGACCACCGAACAGGCGATCGGCGCCTTTGAGGACCGGCTGCAATGGATGCGGAGGACGGGGTCGGACTACGAGATTGCGCTTACGGTCCATGAGCTGCCCGCCGTTGCCACGGCCTAGGTCTATCACGAGGGG
>JBJTSJ010000430.1:0-2620 GCA_046076605.1 Tabrizicola sp. | reverse complement strand
GCCGTGATCTCGGCCCCCGTCCACGTCCAGGACTTCCCCGCCCGCTACTCGCCGCAGATGGGGTTCGAAGGCGCGAACGTCCTCTTCGACACCTGGATTCACCCGCTCGTCATGGGGCTTGAGGAAAACCTCCTAACCATGTTCCGCGAGGATCTCGAATTCCACGACGCCGCCGGCCCCAGCCATCACGGCGGCAAGGCCACCCCCGCGCCCGTGCAGCAAATCCTCGAACCCACCCCTGACGCCGCCACCCAGATGATCGAGGCCGCGCAAGCCCTCGCCGACGCCCTCCACTGGCTCCCCGACGCCGAGCGCGAGCTGAAGAAGATCCCCTTCTTCGTCCGCGCCAAGGCCCGCCGCAACACCGAGAAATACGCAGCCGAAAAGGGCGTGACCCAGATCAGCATCGAGACCCTCTACGAGGCCAAGGCCCATTATGCGCGATGACCGCTACACATCGCCGGACCTTCAGAAAACCGCCCCGGCGGACCTCTACCGCTTTGTCATCGTCACCCTCGACGCCCACGCCGCAGGCCCCGCCCAGCGCGTTGCCGCGCGCCTGACCAAAGACTTCCCCGGCCTGACCATCTCGGTCCACGCCGCCGCCGAATGGGCCGAAAACCCCGCCGCTCTGGCTCGCGCCCGCGCCGACGTCGCGCAGGCCAACATCATCGTCGCCAACCTGATCTTCCTGGAAGAGCATCTCACCCAGATCCTCCCCCAGATGCAGGCCCGCCGCGACAGCCTCGACGCCTGCGTCGGCATCATTTCCGACCCCCAGATCGTGAAACTCACGAAAATGGGCGACCTCGACATGTCGCTCCCCGCCTCGGGGGCCATGGCCTTCCTCAAGAAGCTGCGGGGCAGCAAATCCCCCTCTGGCTCCTCGGGCGAAAAGCAGATGGCGATGCTGCGGCGGCTCCCGAAGATCCTCCGCTTCATCCCCGGCAAGGCCCAGGACATGCGCGCCTGGTTCCTTTCAATGCAGTACTGGCTCGGCGGGTCGGACGACAACATCGAAAGCATGGTCCGCTACCTCGTCAGCCGCTATGCCCCGAACCGCGACTGGAACAAGGTCAAGGCCGCCCTTCCGGTCGATTACCCCGACGTCGGCCTCTACCACCCCGACGTCCCGGCCCGAGTCTTCACCGACCCGGCCCTCCTGCCCAAGCCCGATGGCATGACCGCCACCGTCGGCCTCCTGATGCTGCGCTCCTACATCCTCGCCTCCGACACTGCGCATTACGACGCCGTCATCCGCGCGTTCGAAACCCGCGGCATCGCCTGCGTCCCCGCCTTCGCCTCGGGCCTCGACGGCCGCCCCGCCATCGACGCCTTTATGGGCCAGGGCCGGAGCGACGCCCTCGTCTCCCTCACCGGCTTCTCCCTCGTCGGCGGCCCCGCCTACAACGACAGCCCCGCCGCCATTGCAGCACTCGAAGGCCTCGACGCCCCCTACATCGCCGCCCACCCGCTGGAATTCCAGACGCTCGGCCAATGGGCCGCGACGGACGGCGGCCTTGGACCCGTCGAGACCACCATGCTCATCGCGCTCCCTGAGATCGACGGCGCGACCAACCCCAGCGTCTTCGCCGGCCGCCACGACGCAGGCGGTTGCACCGGCTGCGCCAGGATGTGCGCGGCACCGACAGACCACGCCTCCCGCGTCATGGCCCCCTGCCCGGAACGGATCGAGGCGCTGGCCGAAAAGGTCTTCCGCCTCGCCACCCTCCGCCGCTCCGACACCGCAAAACGCAAGGTCGCCATCGTCCTTTACGGCTTCCCGCCAAACGCCGGGGCCGTCGGCACCGCTGCCTATCTCGGCGTCTTTGAAAGCCTCCTCAACACCCTCCACGCGATGAAGGACGAGGGCTACGACGTCACCCCGCCCACCACGGTTGAGGCCCTTCGCGACGCCATCCTGAACGGCAACGCCACAGCCTTCGGCCAGCCCGCCAACGTCGCTGCCCGCATTCCGGCGCGCGACCTCGTCCGCC
Source organism: Tabrizicola sp. (assembly GCA_046076605.1). GTDB lineage: Bacteria > Pseudomonadota > Alphaproteobacteria > Rhodobacterales > Rhodobacteraceae > Tabrizicola. The sequence goes on along the minus strand of JBJTSJ010000430.1, from coordinate 623 downwards.
GCTCCCGCTGGCTGGCCGAGACCGAGAAGGTCTGGGGCCCCGCCCCCGGTCGCGCCCAGTCCGACGGGGCCGATGTCTTCGTCCTGGGCAAACAGTTCGGCAATGTCTTCGTCGGCATCCAGCCCGTCTTCGGCTACGAAGGCGACCCGATGCGGCTGCTGTTTGAAAAAGGCTTCGCCCCGACCCACGCCTTCACCGCCTTCTACGACTGGATGAAAACCGATTTCGGCGCCGACGCCCTCCTCCACTTCGGCATGCACGGGGCCCTCGAATTCATGCCCGGCAAGCAGGCGGGCCTCAGCGGAAAATGCTGGCCCGACCGCCTGATCGGCAACCTGCCCAACGTCTACCTCTACGCCGCCAATAACCCGTCCGAGGCGACCCTCGCCAAGCGCCGGTCAAACGCCGTCACCATCACCCACCTGACCCCGCCCTTGGCGCAATCCGGCCTCTACAAGGGCCTTGTGGACCTGAAGGACAGCCTCACCCGCTTCCGCGCGCGCGCCCCTGACACGCCCGACCGCGACGACCTCGCCCTCCTCATCGCCGAACAAGCGAAGGCGGTGGGCATCCGGAACGGGTCGAAGGCGTGGATGTTGCGGCCGGTGGGCAGGATCTGCGGC
>JBJTSJ010000429.1:0-3018 GCA_046076605.1 Tabrizicola sp. | reverse complement strand
GGATCACCCATTTCGACCTTGCCAACAACTACGGCCCCCCGCCCGGCAGCGCCGAGGAAGCCTTCGGCGAACTCCTGAAGACCGACTTCCGTTCCCTGCGCGACGAACTCATCATCTCGTCCAAGGCCGGCTACCTGATGTGGGACGGCCCCTATGGCGAATGGGGCAGCCGGAAATACGTCATCGCCTCCTGCGACCAGTCGCTTCGCCGCATGGGCCTCGACTACGTCGATATCTTTTACTCCCACCGCTTTGACCCCGACACGCCCTTGGAAGAAACCATGGGCGCCTTGGACCACATCGTCCGCTCTGGCCGCGCGCAGTACATCGGCATCTCCAGCTACAACTCCCAGCGCACACGAGAGGCCGTGGCGATCCTGAAAGATCTGGGAACTCCGCTCCTCATCCACCAGCCCTCCTACAACATCCTGAACCGCTGGGTCGAAACCGACGGGCTGAAGGATACGCTGAAAGAGTTGGGCGTCGGCTCCATCGCCTTCGTGCCACTGGCCCAGGGTATCCTGACGAACAAATACCTGAACGGCATCCCCGCCGGCAGCCGCGCCACGCAAGACAAGTCGCTGCATCCGTCGGTGGTCGAAAAGGCCATCGGCTCGGTGAAAAAGCTGAACGACATGGCCGCCGCCCGGGGCCAGACGCTGGCGCAAATGGCGCTCGCGTGGGTCCTGCGCAACGGCGGGATCACATCGGCCCTGATCGGCGCGTCGAAGCCCGAGCAGGTGGTGGACTGCGTCGGCGCGCTGGAGAAGCTGGACTTTACCGCCGAGGAACTCGCCCGGATCGACGCGATCTCCGAGGAAAAGTACATCAACCTCTGGGCCCGCTCGTCCGAGGAATGAGACCTGTTTGACTGGCCGTTTTGACCCCCGTCAAGGCGGCCAATCTCGCGTTCGGCTATCCTTCCCCATGGCATCCCGCCGCAGGAGAAGGACGATGCAAACCAACGCACTTCCCATCTACGACCAGTCTGTGAACACCACCGGCTGCTGTCCCCGCTTCAACCCCGTTGGCTGGGACGGGGCCGAGCTTCACTTCCGCGACAAACCCTTCCTGCGGGCCGAAACGCTGTCCGCGATGCACATCCCGCTGAACATGGGCAAGGTCTTCAGCCGCGTGCAGGGCCATATTGACGATGCCGCTGCAATGGACCCTTCGCAATATATCGTCCTGTCCCGTGACCTGTCGGCCTTCAAGGGTGAGCATCTGTTCGCGGTGACCAAGGACGTCCCCGAAGAAGAGATGACCCGGCTTTCCGGCGACTATGTGACGAAGGTCTTCGAAGGGCCCTACAGCGATGCCAAGGGCTGGCATGAAGACCTAAAGGCCCTCTCCGCCAGCCGCGGAAAACCTGACGGCAAGGCCTGGTTCTTCTACACCACCTGCCCGAACTGCGCGAAGGCCTATGGCAAGAACTACGTCGTCGGCCTGGCCGAGGTCTGAGGTCAGAAGGCCGGCCCGGTCATCCCGGGCCGGCCTTGCAGCTTATTCAGCGGGAACCTTCGCCACCTCGTCCGACAGGGGATAGGGCAGCCGGTCGACCATCTCTTTCGGGCAGACCTGCAGGAAGTTCAGCCGCTCGCGGTCCCAGTTCGCCAGGATACGCTCGGCGATGCGGCTTCCCGTTTCCTCCAGATGACGGGCGATCAGGCCCTTCAGCTGCATCTCCCAGTGCGGATGTTCCACCGCGCAGGTCAGGATCGACTCCAGGTTCATGAAGTCCTCGGCCACGCCCTCGGGATCGTAGACATAGGCCATCCCGCCCGTCATCCCCGCCCCGAAGTTCGCGCCGATCCGGCCCAGGATCACCGCAATGCCGCCGGTCATGTACTCACACCCGTTCGACCCGCAGCCTTCCACCACGACCGAAGCACCCGAGTTCCGCACCGCGAAGCGTTCCCCCGCGCGACCCGAGGCGAACAGGAACCCGTCGGTCGCCCCGTACAGCACGGTGTTCCCGATGATCGTGTTCTCCTCCGCCTTCAGCGGCGAGGACATCAGCGGCCGCACCGTGATCGTGCCGCCCGACAGCCCCTTGCCCACGTAGTCGTTGGCGTCGCCCTGGACTTCCAGCTTCAAGCCGCGGACGCTGAACGCCCCCAGCGACTGCCCGCAAGACCCGGTCAGCTTCACCGTCAGATGATCCGGCTGCAGCGCGTTCCGCATCCCGAACTTCTTGACGATATGGCTCGACGCCCGCGTCCCGATGGTCCGCAGTGTGTTCCGCACCGCATAGGACAACTGCATCTTTTCGCCGTCCTCGAAGAAGCGGTGGCCGTCCTTGATGATCTCGGCGTCCAGCGTGTCCGGCACGGCGTTCCGGGGCTTCGACCGGTCATAGGTGATCGACCGCGCCCCATCGACGCTGATCAGCATCGGGTTCAGGTCTAGATCGTCAAGGTTGGCCGCACCCCGCGAAACCTGCGTCAGCAGATCGGCCCGCCCGATGATCTCGTCCATCGACCGTGCACCGATCGACGCCAGGATCTCCCGCACTTCCTGCGCGTAGAAGGTGATCAGGTTCACCACCTTGTCCGCCGTGCCCGTGAATTTCGCCCGCAGATCAGGGTTCTGCGTGCACACGCCCACCGGGCAGGTGTTCGACTGGCACTGCCGCACCATGATGCAGCCCATCGCAATCAGCGCCGCCGTGCCGATGCCATACTCCTCGGCCCCCATCATCGCCGCCATCACCACATCGCGCCCCGTGCGCAGACCGCCATCCGTGCGCAGCGTCACCCGCTCGCGCAGGTTGTTCATCGCCAGCACCTGATGTGCTTCCGTCAGGCCCATTTCCCACGGCAGACCTGCGTATTTGATGCTGGTCCCCGGGCTCGCACCTGTGCCGCCGTTGTGGCCACTGACCAGAATGATATCCGCCTTGGCCTTGGCCACACCTGCCGCAATCGTGCCCACGCCCGACTGGCTGACAAGCTTGACTGTCACCTTGGCGCGCGGGTTGATCTGCTTTAGGTCATAGATCAGCTGTGCGAGGTCTTC
>JBJTSJ010000428.1:0-2872 GCA_046076605.1 Tabrizicola sp. | reverse complement strand
TCCGAACGTGCTGTTTTCGCTGCGTTTTATGGGCGCGCGCCTGGTGGGGGTGCCGCGCACACCCCAGGGCTACGACCTGGCGGCGCTGGAACACCTGGCCAAGACCCACGCGCCCAAACTCTTTTTCACCCAACCCCTGCTGCAAAGCCCCACCGGCTCCACCGCCAACATGGCGCAGCTGCACCGGGTGCTGCAGGTGGCCGAGGCGCACCAGATCACCGTGGTGGAAAACGACATCTACGCCGACCTCGACCCCGAACCCCGGCCATCGCTGGCCAGCCTGGACCAGCTGCAGCGCGTGGTCTACATCAGCGCTTGTGTGCTGATGGACGAGGCCCTGGCCGAGAAAAAAGGCTTGAAGCCGCTGGGCCGTTTTCTGGGCTTTGCGGTGGCCGGCTGCGAGCCCGACGAAATGGGCATTGGCCCGGTGTTTGCCGTGCCCAAGGTGTTGTCGCGCCTGGGCCTGACGGTGGGCGACATCGACCTGTGGGAGCTGAACGAGGCGTTTGCGGTGCAGGTGATTTATTGCCGCGACAAGCTGGGCATTCCGGCCGACCGCCTGAATGTGAACGGTGGCGCGATTGCGGTGGGTCACCCTTATGGCGTGAGTGGCCAGCGCCTGACCGGGCACGCCTTGATTGAAGGCAAGCGCCGGGGCGCCAAGCGTGTGTGCGTGACCATGTGCATTGGCGGGGGCATGGGCGCTGCTGGGGTGTTTGAGGTGTTGTAAAGGGTTTCAACACGCCCGCACACCCGGGCCTGCCCATAGAATGAAAAACAGAGGCCAAAAGCATTGGTCTCTGTTTTTTTGTTGTCATTCTGTAAACCCTTTGTAGGGAGGAGGCCCCCCATGAAAGACGTCCGCACCGCAGCCGTATCGGCTGTGATCGCCTTGTTGTGTTCCGGCGCTGCGCAGGCCAACGGTCAGGCGGTCGCCCCGTTGCAAGACCGAGCCGGCCAAGCGGTGGGTGAGGTGCGCTTCACCGAAAGCCCGCACGGCCTGCTGGTGTATGTGAGCGCCAAAGGCCTGCCGCCTGGGCCGAAGGGCATCCACATTCACCAGATTGGCACCTGCGCCGATGGCGACAAGGGTTTTGTGGCGTCGGGCGCCCACCTCAACCCCAGCGGCAAAAAGCACGGGCTGATGAACCCCGAGGGCCCGGACGCCGGCGATCTGCCCAATCTGATCGTGCACGCGGACGGCTCGGTGGAGGTGGAGTTGTTCACCACCTTGGCCAGCCTGAGCGGCCAAGGCGGCCGCGCGGCGCTGCTCGACGACAACGGTGCGGCGGTGGTGATCCACGAGAACCGCGACGACCACATCACCCAGCCCATTGGTGGCGCTGGCGCGCGCCGCTTTTGTGGCGTGGTGAAGGCGACGCCCTGACAGCGGTGACAGCGGTGACAGCGATCGCCCGCGCAGCGGGGGCGCTGATGATGCTGTCGCTGGCCACGGCGGTCCCTGCCAGCGAGCCCGTGCCTAGCTTGCCGGTGCACGCCGATGGTTTGGGTGCGTTTCGCTTGGGTGCGCCGCTGGTGAGCGCGGCCAAGCGGATGGCCCACATCGACCGCGCGGCGCTGCACATGGGCCCGGGCTGTGACGAGCGCGAGCAATCGGTGGTGACGGCGGCGGTGGCCGGTGTGCCCGCCACCATCATGGCCATGGCCGATACCCAGGGGCGCATCAGCGAGGTGGTGGCGAGTGCGCCCCATCAGGGCGCTGCGGTGGACCTGCTGCGCTGCCAAGCGCAGGCCCAGCGCTGGGCGCGCGCCTTGGCCCCGCGCTGGGGCGTTGGCGCAACCGAGGCCCCTGTGCGCCGTGGGGCGGCCACCCTGACTGTCATTCGCTTGTCTGCACAGGGCAGGGTGGAGGCGCGCTGGTTTGCCGGTGGGCGCAGCTGCGACTTGAGCGTGCATTTCGAGCCAGCGACAGCCCGTGTTGCTGCGCGTTGAGCGGCGACTGGGCCGCGACCTGTCGTGTCAGAGTCAAGCGGCGTGGCACGTCGCCGCTACAGTGTTCGCTGTTGTGTTTCCAGTGGTTCACCCATGCAACTCGCTTCTTGCCTGCAGTTTTTGCTGTACGACTGGTTGTCGGTCGATCAACTGACCCAACGGCCGCGCTTTGCCGACCACTCGCGCGAGACCTTTGACGCGGTGTTGGACACCTGCGAGCGCATCGCGCGCGAGAAATACGCGCCGTTCAACCGACTGGTGGACACCCAAGAGCCACGCACCGAGCCCGATGGCGCGGGCGGTTTGCGTGTGGTGTTGCCACAGGCCAGCCACGACGCACACCGCGCTTACGTGGACAGCGGCATGCTGAGTGCCGCGCAAGACTATGCGGTGGGCGGCATGCAACTCCCGTACACGGTCGAGGCCGCGGCCAACGCGCTGTTTGCCTGTGCGTCGGTGAGCATCGGCGCGGGCATGCTGACCACGGGCAACGCGAATTTGCTGATGGCGCATGGCACCGAGACGCAACAGCGGGTGTTTGCGCTCAATGAGTTGGGAGCATAGGAAATTCAAACGCCCTCTTCTAGCCTGACAGGCCCTGGGTAAACCTGATACCACCGAATGGTCCGGGCCTTGCGCACCCATCCACAGCCTGAAAAGGCACCTCGAGCCTCGCCCCGACACGTCGGCCCCTCGTCATTTCGTGTGGAACCCAACAGTCAGAATCGATGGTCGTCGTCGAGCCCGGTGGGCATGTGGGCAGGTCGCTTGCCGGCCTGTCCACATGTCCACGGGGCGGGTCTAGCTGGGGGTTGTCATGAGCGTCGGTGTTGAAGCGTTGTTCACCAGTGCAATGGGCCTGCAGCCGCCCTGGGTGGTTCAGGACGTCAAGCTCGACACCGCCCAGCGGCGCATCGAT
>JBJTSJ010000427.1:0-12196 GCA_046076605.1 Tabrizicola sp. | reverse complement strand
CTGGATCAACCCGGTCGAGGAGCGGGCCTGGGGGTATGCGCGGTCGACGGGCCTGATCCGCGAGATTTTCGAAGGGCGGATGGTGCCGATGACTCTGGATGGTTTGGCGCGGGGCGTGAAGGAGTTGCGATGAGGCGGTTCCTGAAGCTTTGGCGGGCGCGGCCCTGGCTGACGAGTGCGTTCCTGCTGGCCTGCGCGGTGACGCTGTTCTTTGCAGGGCGCTTCGCGGTCTATACGGTCTACTGGGCGACGCATCAGGAGGTGCCGGTCCAGCCCTGGATGACCGTGGGCTATGTCGCGCGGTCCTGGGGGCTGGAGCCCCGCGCGCTGAATGCCGAGGCGGGGATGCCGCTGCCCGAGGTCAAGGGCCATCCGCAGACGCTGGAGGAGATCGCGCGGGACCGGGGCGTGCCGGTGGCGGAGGTCATCGCCGAGGTCGAGGCGGCCATGGCACGGATGAAGGCGTCGGGCGAATGACCGACTGGCTGCTGGGCCTGGTGCCGCAGTATGGGCTGTGGCTTCTGGCGGCGACGACCTTCCTGTCCTGCCTCGCCCTGCCCCTGCCCGCCTCGATCCTGATGCTGACGGCGGGGGGCTTTGCGGCGGCGGGGGACCTGGTGCTGTGGCAGGCGTTCGGGGCGGCGGCGGCGGGCGGGATTGCGGGGGATCAGCTGGGCTATTGGGCGGGGCGTGGGTTCGGGGCGACGGTGCTGTCGCGGCTGCGGCGGGACGTGGGGCGCGACAAGCTGTTGGCCAAGGCCGACGGGCTGATGGAGCGGAAGGGCCTGGTCGCGGTGTTCCTGACGCGGTGGCTTCTGAGCCCGCTGGGGCCTTACGTCAACCTGATCGCGGGCAGCACGCGCTACGCTTGGGTGCGGTTCACCGCGGCGGGAGTCGCGGGGGAAGGCGTCTGGGCGGGGCTGTATGTGGGCACGGGTTATGGCTTTGCCGGGAATGTCGAGGCGGCGAGCCAGGCGCTCGGCTCGGCTTTGGGGATGATCGGCGGGGCCGGGGCGGTTCTGGGGCTGGGGTACTGGTTGTTCAGCTCGGGCCCCGGGCAGGCCGCGTTGCGGGGACGCGACGGGTGACTATATTGCGGGAATGACAAAGCTTCTCTTCCCGCTTCTGCTGGCCGTTGGCTATGCCCTTTTGATGATGCGCTTTTCGGTTTGGCGCACGAAGAAGATGCTCGACGAGCGGTCTGTACCCCTGACCGACCCGTCGGTGACCCGCCTTGCCGACCAGATGGCGGAGGCGATGGGGATCCCCGAGATCAGGGTCAATGTCTTTGAGGTTGACGCGGTGAACGGGCTGGCGGCGCCGGACGGGCGGATTTTCCTCACGCGGGGGTTCCTGAACCGGAAAGCGCGCGGCGAGGTGTCGGCAGAGGAGCTGGCAAGCGTCATCGCGCATGAGATGGGGCATGTGGCGCAGGGGCATATGCGGCGGCGGATGATCGATTTCACCGGACAGAACGCGGTCTTCGTAATGCTGTCGGCGGTGCTGAACCGGTTCCTGCCGTTTATCGGTATCTGGATCGCGAACCTGATTTCCACGGCGCTGATGGCGCGGCTGAGCCGCCGGGATGAGTTCGAGGCGGATGCCTATGCCAGCGCCTTGCTGATCAAGGCGGGGATCGGGACTGGGCCGCAGAAAAGCCTGTTCCGCAAGCTTGAGGCGCTGACGCAGAACCGGGCGGAAGGGGTTCCGGCCTGGCTGCTGAGCCATCCCAAGGTCGATGAACGGATCGCGGCAATCGAGGCGAACGAGGCGCGCTGGCTTTCGTGAAGGCGTTTGGCAAATCCTACCCGGCGCGCTAGGACGGGGGTGGTCTGCGACAGGGGGCGGGTTTGGGAACGATCGACGGGCTGCCGCCGCTGCGTGAGGTGATCCGGGCACATGAACTGGTTGCGAAGAAGCAGCTGGGGCAGAACTTCCTCTTGGACCTGAACCTGACCGCAAAGATCGCGCGGGCGGCGGGCGATCTGTCAGGGTGCGACGTGCTGGAGGTTGGCCCCGGTCCGGGGGGCCTGACGCGTGGGCTTCTGGCGGAAGGCGCTCGGCGGGTGGTGGCGGTGGAGAAGGATGCCCGTGCGCTGCCGGCGCTGGCCGAGATCGCGGCGCATTATCCGGGGCGGCTGGAGGTCTTACACGGCGATGCACTGGAGCTGGACCTTGCCACGCATCTCACCCCGCCGGTTAAGATCGTGGCGAACCTGCCGTACAATGTGGGCACCGAACTTCTGATCCGCTGGCTGACACCCGTCGCTTGGCCGCCGCTTTGGTCATCGTTGACGCTCATGTTCCAGAAGGAAGTAGCGGAGCGGATTGTTGCGAAACCACGGACAGAGCATTACGGGCGGCTGGCGCTGCTGGCGCAGTATCGGTGTGAGGCGCGGATCGTTATGACCCTGCCCCCCGAGGCATTCACCCCTGCGCCCAAGGTGCATTCGGCCGTGGTGCAGCTGACCGCCCTGCCCCAGGCCCGTTTTCCTTGCGACTTCAAGGTGTTGCAGCGGATCACCGCGATGGCCTTCAACCAGCGCCGCAAGATGCTGCGGGCGAGCTTGAAGGGGCTGCGGCCAGATGTCGAGGCGGTGCTGGACAGCGTCGGCATACCGCCCACCGCGCGGGCCGAGGAGATCGGGCTGGAGCGGTTCTGCGCGCTGGCGCGGGCGGTCGCGTAAGCGCGCAAATTTTCGACGAAAATTCGGTTGGGGAGGGGACGAATTTTCGGCGAAAATTCGAAGGTCACCGCGTGGCGTCAAGTGCCTTGCGGTAGGTGTCAAGATACTCGGCGGTATAGGCGGCGTAGTCGAAGTTCAGTTCGGAATGGATTTCCTGCACCATGGACCACATCGCCTCACGCAGGGCGGCGGCGGCCTTCATCGCGCGGTAGCGGCGCCAGAGGTCGGCGTCGGGGGCCTTGCCGAAATACCTTTCCAACACCCAGGCTTCCTGCGTGGCATCAAGCCCGTTGTTTGCAGCAAGCCCGCCCAGGTCGAAAAGCGGCGAGCCCCAGCCGGCATAATCCCAGTCGATCAGCCACATCCGGCTGCCGTCATGCAGGAAGTTGCCGGGAAGAAGGTCGTTGTGGCCGAAGACCATCTCGATCCGGCCCACGGCCTTCTCAAGCGCATCGGCCTCGGCCAGAAGGCCCGGCAGCGCGGGGATATGGCGCGATCTGCCCTCGGTCAGGGTGGCGGCATAGTCGCGGAGCACCTGGAAGACCCAAAAGGTCAGCGCTGGCCCCCGCAGGTGGCGCGGCACGTCGCGGTGGGTGCGGATCACCAGTTGCAGCGCCTGGTCCAGCAGGTCTGACAGGCAAAGATCGGCAGCGGTCATCGTGCGGCCCTGGACGAAGTCGATCACCAGAGCGCCTGGTTCGTGGTAGAGGACGGCGGGGGACACTCCGGCGGCCTGGGCCGCGTGGCTCGCCGCCAGTTCGTTGAACCGCATGATCTGGTGGACCGGGATGTCGTCGCCGATGCGGACGACGGCTTGGCGGCGGGCGTCGGTGACCAGCACGTTCAGGTTGGTGATGCCGCCGCCAAGGGGCGTGGCGGTGGCCTCACCCTCCCAGATCGGCAGGGCAAGGGCGCGGCCGATTGACCGGGCCAGCGGATCGGTTGCTGTCGTCATGCCGCGTCTGCCCCTGTTCGCCTCGTTTCAGTTCGGACCCACGGCAGCGGGCCAGCCCGCAACCTGAACCCTGGCCGAACCCGACCGCATTCCGGCAGGATGGTAACAGGTGGCAGGGCTGTCAAAGGATTTTGCGCCCCCGACGGCGGTCGAGCAGAGCGGCTACGGACCCGGAACCCTTCAACCTTCGGACGTGCCGTCTGGAGCTTTGACAAGGCATTGCGCCAGGGCCTGGCCCAACATCTCCATTCGGATCGGTTTGGCTACCACGGCGACGAAGCCGTAGCCCAGGTAGTCCCCGACCTGATGCGTCATCACGTTCGCGGTGACTGCAATTGCGGGCGGTGCGCCATGGCCGGAAAGCCGCGCCAGATCCTTCAGGACGTGCAGGGTTTCGATCCCGTCCATGTTCGGCATTGCGATGTCGAAGAGCACGGCATCGAAGCTTTCAACCCGGAAGCGGTTCAGCGCCTCGGCACCGTCCGAGACGATCACCGCTTCGACGCCAAGGGCCTGCAGCATGCTTTGCAGGATGATGCGGTTGGTGGCGTTGTCTTCAGCCGCAAGAACGCGCATCCGTGGCAAGGCTGGCAATACCGGTTCCGCGAAACGCGCCAGGCCACTTTCAAGCGCCGGAAGCCGCAACCAGACCCTGGCCGTGACCCCCTGCCCTTCGACCGAAGTCAGCGCCACGTCACCGTCCATCAGCCGCGCCAGGCGTCGGACGATCGGAAGCCCCAGGCCGGTGCCCAGGTGGCTGCGCTGCAATCCGCCCATGCCTTGCGAGAACTCATCAAAGGCGCGGTTGATTTCGGCAGGCGACATGCCGATCCCGGTGTCGCGCACGCGGATCACCACGGACTCGGCCTCGGAACAGTCGATCTCGACGCTGACTTCGCCCTGATCGGTGAACTTGAGGGCATTGCCGACCAGGTTGTGCAGGATCTGGATCAGGCGCATCTCGTCGCCTTCCCGAGGCACATCCGCCAGATCGCCGATGCAACGCGCCTTGAGGGTGATGCCCTTCCGGTTGGCCGCGATCTGATGCAGCGCCGCGACGCGGAACAGGATTTCTGGCAGGCGGATCGGTCGCAGGTCCAGCGTAAGGCGCCCGGCCTCGATCCGCGCCAGGTCGAGGATATCGTTGATGACGCCAAGAAGGTGTTCGCCCGAGTCGCTGATGACGCGGAGCATGGCCTGATCCGAGGGATCGGTCAGCCGTCCGGCCAGGACGGTCGCCATGCCAAGGACACCGTTCAGCGGCGTGCGAATCTCGTGGCTCATGGCGGCGAGGAAATCGGACTTTGCCCGGCTTGCCGTTTCGGCGGCGGTCATCGCGGCGCGAAGCCGGGCTTCGTTCTGCATTTCGTCGGTGATGTCGGTGAAGGTGCAGACCACCGCGAGGTCGGTGCCGGGGGCTGACAGGCGGGCCGAGGTCACGGCGACGGTGCGGCGTTCTCCCGAGGGCCAGAAGAGGCAATGTCTGAGTTCGTGCATGCCGGGCTGTCCGGCAAGCGCGCGCACCACGGGAAGATCGGTCTCGGGGATCGGTTCGCCGCCGAGACCGAGGATGTCGGAGGCTTGCAGGATCGAGATGAGGTCATCGCCGTGATTGACCTCGCGACCAAGCACCCGTTCGGCCGCCGCATTGGTGAAGACGACGCCGCCCCTTTCGTCCACCACGACGATGCCGGATACCGATGCCTCCATCACCCGGGCCAGAGTGTCGCGTTCGCGGCCCAAGGCCGATTCCAGCGCCTTGGCGGGGGTGATGTCCAGGTTGATGCCGCTGGTGCGGACCGGGTGGCCTTCGTCATCCCATTCGGCCACCTGGGCCCGGGTCAGGACCCAGACCCAATAGCCCTGGCGATGCCGCAAGCGAACTTCCTGTTCGACCTGCCACTGGCCTGCCTCGAACGCTTCCTGTTCCTGCCGGATCAGAGGCTGGACATCGTCGGGATGCAGCAGACCAAGCCAGCCTTCCATCGGCATCGGGTTCAGCTCGACCGCGCGGTAGCCAAGGATCTCCGCCCAGCGTTCCGACACGATGGTCACGCCGGTGCGCATGTCATGTTCCCAGGTCCCGACCTTGGTGCCATCGATCACCTGGCTGAGGCGCTGTTCGGCCTCGGCCTGGGTCGAGACATCGAGCGAGAAGCCCGAGATCCGGCGGGGGCTGCCATCGGTCCAGCGCCGGGTGACGTGGCCGCGGGTCAGAAGCCAGACCCAGCCGCCATCCACGTGCCGCATCCGGCAGCGCAGGGTGAAGTCCGCCTCGCCCTGCAGGAAGATCTCGCGCTGTACAGCGGCGACGGCGGTGCGGTCCTCGGGATGGATCAGATCGACAAGCGCGTAGAGGTCGGCAGAACTGTCGAGGCCGAGCATTGCGCCCCAATGGTCGTTGATCGCGCTGAAGCCGTGTTCGGCGTCCCAGTCCCAGACCGCGATCATCCCGCCGTCGATCACCTGCTGCAACCGTCGGTCGGCCAGCCGCCGGGCGGTGACATCTTCATAAAGCCCAACCGTTTCGCAGTCGGGCGTGGCCCGCTCGCGGGTCCAGATCAGCCGGCCATCCGCAAGCACGTCCTCGTTGTCCCAGACTTCGGTCAGCGGGCGGTTCAGCCGGCGCTGGAGGTTTGCATCATCCCGTTCGCCCTCGGCGCCAAACACGCCCCGGTCGATCGCCGCCTGCAGAAGGTCGTCGTAAAGCGCCCCTTCGCAGATCAGGTCGGCAATTTGATCGAAGACACGCAGATAGGGCTGGTTCCAGAGGACAAGGCGGTCGTCCGCGTCAAAGATGGCGAACCCGTCGTCCAGCGCCTCGATCGCGGCGAGGAGCCGGGCCTTGGTCGCGGCCAGTGCGTGACTTTCCGCCTGCAGCGCAGCCTCTTTCGCGCGGATCTCGGTCATGTTCTCGATCAGCGACCAGACCAGGCGTCGACCGTTCGGGTCGGTACTGAGAAAGCAGCGCACAACTGCGGGAAACGAGGTGCCGCTGGCGTTGCGGAAGGTCGCTTCGACCGGGCCATAGCTGTTTGAGGCCCGCAGTCCGGCAATGGCACCCTGGATCAGCCAGCTGCCAGCCTCGGGCAGAATCCGATGCACGCTAAGGTCAGCCCCGGCATGCGGGTCCAGCGCGAAGGTTTCACGGAAGGCGCGGTTGCCGTCCAGGATCAGGCCGGTGTCGAAGTCGTTCAGCAGGATGGCATGGGGGCACATCTCGAAAAATGCGGTGAACTGGCTTTCGCGGAAGGACAGCATCTCGCTGGACTGGTCGGCCGCCGAGATGTCGCGGATCACGGCAAGAAGATTTGCGGCCGCGCCACCCGGACCCGGCTGAAGGCGGGCAACCGAGACTTCATAGCGGTGAGGCGAGACCAGCGTTGACAGGCCCACCCGGCGGGTGAAGGAGGAATTGTCGGGCGGCGGATTGGCCAGAAAGGACTGCAGCACTTCGGCCAAGGGTTCGGGCAGCATTTCAGCCAGTGGACGGCCGATCCCGGCCCGAACGAGCGAGGACAGCCAGGGCAACTTGTCGCTGTGGCAGGCGACGATCTCTCCTGCAGGGGCAAGTTCGATCACCAGATCCGGCAGCGCGCTCAAGGTTGCGGCAAGGTGGCTGCGCAGGGCCGCTTCGGCGCGTGCAGCTTCGACGCGCAGAAGGACCGAAGACACGGCCCGGGAGATCGAGGTCAGCAGGAACACGACATCCTGCGGCCAGGTCCGGTCAGGCCGCGCGCAGTCGAACCCGATGATGCCGAACAACCGGTCAGCGTCCATCAGCGGGACCATCAACGTCGAATGCACGCCGATATCGGTCAGGAAGGCGCGTTCCGGTGAACCGGCGGGCAGATCGTCACGGCTGGTGACGGCCACGACCTGGCCCGTCAGGAACATGGCATGCCATGCCGGGCGGCTGATCGGGTGTGGCACACCCATAGCGGACTTCAGCGCCTTTGCGCCGTTGCCCACCCATTCATGCGTGTTGAAGTAGCCGATCCCGCTTTCAAAGCGGAAGACGAAGGTGCGATCGAAACCATAGGCTTGGCCGATTGCGGCAAGGACGGCATCGACTTCAGCGTCCAATGTGTCGGGAGTGACATCGAGGAGACGGTTCATTAACTCGACGACGCGAAACTCGACGCGCGCGGGTTCGGCTTCCACGATGTCCGGATGAGCAACGTGTCGCATGCGTCCTTACCCCTGTGGTCAGAGTATCTGCCAGAAGTTGTGCGCTCGCAAGCTTGCTGTCCGGTAAAGTCCTATCCCCAAAGGCCGAGTGGCGCGGCGGCATGGCCGGGGAATACCAGGCCGGGGTCGGACAGACGCATGTGTCCGGTCAGAAGTTCGGACAGGACATCGCGGTAGTCGGTGACGACGGCTAGGTCGGCACCTTCATCAAGTGCGTCATTCGCAAGGCCCGGCCAGCGTCCGATCATGCGGCCACCCTTTGCCTGCGGGCCGAGGACCATCATCACGTTGCCGCGCCCGTGGTCGGTGCCGCCCCCGGTGTTCGAGCGCAGACGGCGACCGAATTCGCTCATCACCACGACCGAGACATCCTGCTGCAAGGGACCAAGGTCGCGCCAGAAGGCCATCAGCGCCTGCGACAGGGTCGCGGTCTGGCTGGAAAAGGCGGGGGCCTGGTTCACATGGGTGTCCCAGCCGGGGAAATCGACGGTTGCAACCCGCAGGCCAAGGTCTTCCTTGATGGACTGCGCGACGGTCATCAGGGGGCCGGTCAAGGGATTGTCCTGCGGGTAGTCGGTGCTGGGGGCGTAGGGGCGCAGGGTCTGCTCTTCCGCTGACCAGAATCGACCGCGCACCAGGTCGGACAGGCCGATCAGGTCGGAGACCGGGCGCTGCAACGGACCGTGGTCACCGAAGCCCGAGGCGAGACGGGCCTGCAGAAGGTCGGAAAGCCAGTGGCCCTGGCCGATGACGAGGTCGGCAAGACTTTCGGCCACTGCACTGTCGGCACCGATCAGACTGGCCGGGCGCATCGCCCCCACGGCCAGGGCAGGCATCGACCCGCCGGGGGCGGCAGCCTGCAGCCAGCGGCCGATCCAGCCCGACGGGTCACCAGGCACCAGGTTGGCACCGAAGATGCCGCGCTCGATCCGGGCTTCGGCGTCGAAATGGCTGCGCGTCGCCTCGGGCAGGCCGGAGGCGTGGATCAGCGAGAGGTCCCCGGCGTCGTAGAGGTCGGCAAAGGCCGCAGCGGCAGGGTGGAAGCGGAAATCGATATCGGCGATGTCCTGGGCAATGCTGCGGCCAGCCGCGTCCCCCTGTCGCAGCACCCGCAGCAGTTCGGGGCGGGCGGCGATGAAGTCGGGGTCGGAGGTCGGCGAGACGAGCGCCAGCCCATCGGCACCGCCGCGCAGGAAGACCACAACCAGGATCGGATCGCGTGCCATGGCCTATCCCTATCGCATCAGGAATTCGGGGGTGAGCGCCGCGAAGGCCACCGCCGCGCGGGCCAGAGCCTGCCGGTCCTCGACCGAGAAGTCGGTGGCCTTGCTGCTGACGTCGATCCCGAAGGGTTCCGCCAGCGCCTTGGCGATCCCTGCCCCCTGCCCCGGCGCCAGCGCGTCGGCATGCTGCGCAGCGAAGGCGATGGTGGTGGCGACAGGGTCGCCGGGGTTGGAGAGGTCTGCCTTGGCCCCGTCAAACCAGTCTTCCAAGCCGGAAAGGGCCAGATCGACATAGCGGTTCAGCGTGCTGGCCCCGGTCCAGGCGGCCATCCGGTCAGGATGTCCGGTTGGGGGCCCATATTCGTGCTGCCGCCAGCCGGCGCGGCTGAGTTGCCACTGAAAACCGTTTTCAACCGACGTGACCTCGGCCCCCGCTGCGCGGTAAAGGGCCGCGAGGAATTCAAACGGGCGGCGCAGTTTCGCGGGTGGTGCGGCGAATTCCGGCGACAGGACCAGAAGGCGCACGACGCGGGCGATCTGGTCAGGGGCGTCCGCCTGAGCCAGGAATTCGGCCGCCATGCGGGCGACCAGCTCCTCCGGCGGGTCATCAGACAGGAAACGGCGGGCAAGCTTTTCGCAGACAAAGGCAGCGGTGCCGGGGTGGCGGGCGAGGATGTCGAGGACCTCGTTCCCATCCTCCATCGGGCCGCGGTGGGGCGGTAACTCGCGGCCAAGGATGCGCTTCTGGTAGGGGTCATGCCAGCGGTCTACATAATGCATCCGGCCCGTGCGCGGGGCATTTTCGCCTTCGGCCAGCCAGCGGCCGTCGCCGACCGACCAGCCGGTAAAGGCGCGGGCGACTTCGTAGACGTCGAGGTCGAGATAACCCAGGGCCAACCCCTCGGTTGCGCCCGGAACCGCATGCCAGTCGTCGTAGCGGTCGTTCAGGTAGTTGGCGGCGCCGAGGGTGTGAAGCTCAAGGAGTTCACGCGCGTAGTTCTCGTTGGCGGGCGAGGCGATGCTGTCGGCGTTGTTGAGATAGTAGAGCATGGCGGGCGATTGGCTGACCTCGCCCAACAGGACCCGGAAGTTGCCAAGCGCATGGTCGCGCAGCATCGCGTCATAGCTCGGAAAGAAGGCGGCGGTGTATTCGTCCTTGAGCGCGTTGACGTTGAAATGGTCGTGCCAGAACTGGGTCATCACCTCGCGGAGCTGAGCCCTGGCATGGACCGCGCGGATGAGCGAGGCGGCGATGACCTCGGTCGCGGGGCGGATGCGTTCGCTGAACTCCATGCCATTGCCGGGCGACCAATCGACCAGCCGCACCAAGTCGCCTGGGTCGGTCGTCAGGGTCGCAAGGGGCCGCAATTCATCGACATCGGGCCAGCTGTCGCCGTTTTCATCGGCGTCGGCGGCATAGGTGATCCGCAGCCTTGCGCGGTCCAGGCGGTCTTGCAGGGCCGGGTCACGTGCGGGCAGCGAAAGCTGGCGATCGAACCAGGCCTCACGGCCCAGACTGCCAATTTCTTTGCGGGAGGCCGCGGTCGCGCCGAAGGTCAGTCGGTTCAGCCAGAGGTCATCCTCGGCCCCAGCCGCGGCCTGTGTGACTTTGGGCAAGGGCAGGCTGGAAGCAGCCAGTGCCGCAAGAAACCGGCTGTGGAACATGCGTCGCGTGAGCATGGGCGGACCCTCCGTCCCCGAAGGGTGCCACAGGTCGGGCGATCGGCAAAACCGATCCGGGCCGGCAGGCAAGATCCCGCGCTTCAGAGCCCGAAGAGGACCGCGATCAGCGCGAGGACGGCCGGAGCCGCCTGGACATAAAGGATCCGCTTGGACGAGGTCGCCGCGCCGTAAAGCCCGGCCACCACGACACAGGCGAGGATGAAATACGCGAGTTCCGCCCCTGGCCCCGGAACGCCACGGATCAGCGCAAGGATCAGGCCGGCGGCGAGGAAGCCGTTGTAAAGCCCCTGATTGGCTGCCAGCACACGCGTGTTCGCCGCGAATTCGGGCGAGATGCCGAAGGCGCGCCGGACATAGGGCGTTTCCCAGAGGAACATCTCCATCACCAGAATCCAGAGATGGATCAGTGCGACGAGCGAGACGAGAACGGTGCCAATCATGCTGCGGGCATCCTGGTTTCGGCCATTTCGGCATACCAGCTGGAGCCGAAGGGAATGGCGCTGTCGTCGAAGTTGTAGGCGGGATGGTGGACCATGGCGGTGTCCCCGTTGCCAAGGAAGATGTAGGCGCCGGGGCGTTCGTTCAGCATGAAGCTGAAATCCTCGGCCCCCATCAGGGGGGCGGTCTCGGTGTCGACGTGGCCCGAGACCTTGCGCGCGACCTCGGCGGCGAAATCGGTGTTTTCGGGCGTGTTGATCGTCACCGGGTAGCCGCGCTGGTAGTGGACCTCGGCCCGGGCACCAAGGGCCAGCGCGGTGCCCTCGACGATCTGGCCGATGCGGGTTTCGACGAAATCCTGCACCTTGGCGTCCATAGTGCGAACGGTGCCCTTCATCTTGACCACCTGCGGGATCACGTTGTGCGCGGTGGAGTCAGTTTCCACAGTGCAGACGCTGACGACGACCTGCTTCAGCGGGTCGACGTTGCGGCTGGCGATAGTCTGGAGCGCGACGATGATATGCGCGCTGACCACGGTCGTGTCGACGCAGTCATGCGGCTTGGCGGCATGGCCACCCTTGCCGGTCACCACGATCTCGAACTGGTCGGCGGCGGCCATCATCGCGCCGGAGCGGATGGCGAAATGGCCGACGGGGATGCCGGGCATGTTGTGCATGCCGTAGACCTCTTGCACGTTCCAGCGTGACAGCATGCCATCCTTCACCATCTCACGCCCGCCGCCGCCACCTTCTTCGGCAGGCTGGAAGATGCAGACGACGGAGCCGTCGAAATTCCGCGTCTCGGCCAGGTACTTGGCCGCGCCAAGAAGCATGGCGGTATGCCCGTCATGCCCGCAGGCGTGCATCTTGCCGGGCACGGTCGAGGCATAGGGGAGCCCGGTCTGTTCGATGATCGGCAGCGCGTCCATGTCGGCACGAAGGCCAATCACCCTGCCCCGCGTGTCGCTCCGCCCCTTGATGACCGCAACGACCCCGGTGCGTCCGATGCCTTCCACCACC
>JBJTSJ010000426.1:0-5745 GCA_046076605.1 Tabrizicola sp. | reverse complement strand
GCCCACCACCGGGCCGAGCATCTGGAAACCCTGCGCCTTACCCGCCGCCAACGCTGGCTGGACCGCCTCGCCCGCCTGCACGCCTTCTTCAACCGTCCCGCGCCCTCGGCTCAAACCAGACACGCCCCCTGATTTGCTCTTTTCCGAAATACTCCGGGATCCGGGGCAGCGCCCCGGGGCTGGCCAAGTGGCGCAGCGCCCGCGACGAGAAGGCGCAGCCGCACGAGGAGCTATTCGACCTCGACCGTCACCCAGGTCTCGAAGCACACGCCATTCGCCAGCGCCATGACCCCGATGGTCGCCCGCCCCCCAAGCCCGCGCTCGCGCCCGAACACCTCGACGAACAGGTCCGACAGGCCCGAGGACACCTTGTGCACCTCCTCGAACTCCGGCGTGCAGACGACGAAGTTGAGGCTCCGCACGATCCCCTTCACCCGGTCCAAGGACCCCACCGCCTGGCGGATGCCGCCCAGCACATTCAGCCCGGTCCGCCGCGCCGCCTGATAGCCCTGCTCGACGCTGACATCCGCGCCAAGGCGGCCCTTGTGCGTCACCTGCGCCCCCACCTGCGCGACGTGGCCGGACAGGAACAAAAGGCTCCCCACCCGGTGATAGGGCTTCATCGTCCCGTAATCCGCGCCGTAATAGCCGTCGCCGTCAAAGTCGGGCAGGTCGAGTCCCATCTGGATGGCAAGCGTTTCGGGTGAGGTCATGACAGTCTCCTTCGCCGCCAACCTGCCCCGCGCGCTGATTCGCCGCCATGGTTAATCACTCCTGCCGCATACGCGCGTATGCATGGAATGTAGACGCGGTATAGACGCATCGTAGACGCCTTGGCTGGGGTTGCCACGGCCAATTAATCCAGCGTCCGCAAGCACTTGGCACGCCCCGTGCATCGCTGAACCGTGCCTCTCTCGAAATCCGCGTTCAAATCCGGCCTCTCGCCCCCTACCTTGGCCCGCAAAGGAGCATCCCATGACCCAGGTTTCCCTCGGCCTCGACACCTTCGGTGACGTCACGCACGGTGCGGATGGCAAGCCGCAAGCGATGGACCGCGTCCTGCGCGAGGTCTTGGACCAAGCCACACTTGCCGACGAAATCGGCATTGATTTCATCGGCTTGGGCGAACACCATCGCTCCGATTTCGCCATCTCCTCGCCCGAGATCGTCCTCGCCGCCATCGCCGGCCGCACGCAGCGCATCAAGCTTGGCACCGCGGTCACGGTCCTGTCGACCGACGACCCGGTCCGCGTCTTCCAGCGGTTTTCCACCCTGAACGCCCTGTCGAACGGTCGGGCCGAGCCGATCCTGGGCCGCGGGTCTTTCACCGAAAGCTACCCGCTCTTCGGCCACGACCTGCAGGACTATGACCAGCTCTTCGAGGAACGCCTCGAAATCTTTGCGAAACTCCTGCGCGAACCCCGGATCACATGGGCAGGCCAGACCCGCAGCCCGTTGAATAATCAGCAGGTTTTCCCGCCCCTTGGCCAGCCAATGACCGTGTGGGTCGGCGTCGGCGGCAGCCCCGAAAGCGTGGTCCGCGTCGTGCGTCAGGACCTGCAACTGATGCTGGCGATCATCGGCGGCGATGCCAGCCGCTTCGCGCCTTACGTCGACCTCTACCAACGCGCCTGCGCGCAGCTGGGCAAGCCGTTGCGGCCCGTCGGGGTCCATTCCCCCGGTTTCGTCGCGGAAACCGATGAAATTGCACATGAAAAGCTTTGGCCGCACTACGCCGACATGTTCGGCCGGATCGGTCGTGAGCGTGGCTGGCCCCCCGTGACCAAGGATCGCTATCTTAACGAAGTCCACCATGGTGCGCTTTATGTTGGCAGCCCAGAGACGGTGGCGAAGAAGATCGCAAGGACGGTGAAGGTGCTGGGTCTTCAGCGGTTCGACATGAAGTATTCGACCGGCCCGGTGCCGCATGCTGACCTGATGGAATGCATTCGCCTCTATGGCGAGAAGGTCATTCCGATGGTGCAGGACATGCTGGCCGACAAGGCCGCCTGATCGGAAGGTGGGCGGGATCGCCCACCCTACTTTGGCGCGAACCCCAGATGCTGTTGCCCGCGGCTGGCCGCAAGCAACATCTGACGGTGCCTTTCGCGGAACCGAACGCGGTCGGCTGGGGAATACTCGTCCTTGCAAGCCGGGCAGCAGACGCCGTCTTCGTAGACAGGGTCGGCCTGATCCTGCGGCGTAACCGGCCTGCGGCAGGCGCCGCAAGACACCAGCCCGCCGGGAACCAGCCCATGCCCGACCGAGACCCGGTCGTCGAAGACGAAGCACTGTCCCTGCCAGAGGCTTGCCTCCTCTGGCACTTCTTCCAGGTATTTCAGGATCCCGCCCTTCAGATGGTAGACCTGATTAACCCCTTGACCCAGAAAGTAATTCGTCGACTTCTCGCACCGAATGCCCCCGGTGCAGAACATGGCAATCCGCTTGCCCGCGAACCTTTCGCGGTTCTCCTGCCACCAGTCCGGAAACTCGCCGAACGCCTTCGTCCCGGGGTCCACCGCGCCCTGAAACGTCCCGATCGCCACCTCGTAATCGTTCCGCGTATCGATCACCACGGTATCCGGGTCCGAAATAAGCGCGTTCCAGTCCTTGGGTGCGACGTAGTTCCCAACCGCTGCCTTCGGGTCCACTTCGGGTTGCCCCATCGTCACGATCTCGCGCTTCAGCTTCACCTTCATCCGGCCGAAAGGCATTGATTCCGCGAAGCTTTCCTTCCACTCCAGCCCCTCACACCCCGGCAGGGCGCGCACCGCTGCCAAGGCCGCGTCGATCCCCTCCCGCGTCCCCGCGATGGTCCCGTTGATCCCCTCGGGCGCAAGGAGGAGCGACCCCTTCACCCCCTGCGAAACGCAGACCTCCAGCAGCCCCGGCTTCAAGGCGGCGGGGTCAGGGAAGCGGGCGAAATGGTACAGCGCGGCAACGGTCAGCATGCGCCCCCTTTGCGCCCAATACCCCAGAATTTCAAGCGCTTCGCTTGACGCCCACCAGACCCGCCCTTACGCAAGAGGGATCACCACGAGGAGGCCGCCATGAAACCCGCCAACGAAGCGCTGATCGTGATCGACGTGCAGAACGACTTCTGCCCCGGCGGGGCGCTGGCGGTGGCGGGTGGCGATGAAATCATCAGCCAGATCAATGGCTTGATGGGGGACTTCTCGACGGTTGTCCTGACGCAGGACTGGCACCCGGCCAACCACGCCTCGTTCGCCGCCAACCACCCCGGCGCCGCGCCGTTCAGCCTGACGGAGATGCCCTATGGGCCCCAGGTTCTGTGGCCCACCCACTGCGTGCAGGGCACAAAGGGGGCCGAGTTTCACAAGGACCTTCGGACCGACCCCGCGCAACTGGTTGTCCGCAAAGGCTTTCGCGCCGCGATCGACAGCTATTCGGCCTTCTTCGAGAACGACCAGACCATCCCCACCGGGCTGGAGGGCTATCTGCGGAACCGCGGGGTGACCGCAGTCACACTGGTGGGCCTTGCGACTGACTACTGCGTTGCCTATTCCGCCCTGGATGCCGCGCGGCTTGGGTTCAAGGTAACCGTGCTGGAAGGCGCAGCCCGTGCCATCGACCTGAACGGCTCCCTCGCCGAGGCGCGGGACAAGATGCGCGCGGCCGGCGTCGCGCTGGAGGCGTAGATGGTGGATATCGCGACCCGGGTCTGGAACCACAAGTGGAAGATCGACCCCATCGTGCGGTCGCTGATCGATACGGACTTTTACAAGCTGTTGATGTGCCAGTCGATTTTCCGGAACAAGCCAGACACGACCGTGGTCTTCTCGCTTATCAACCGTTCCACCAAGGTCCGCCTCGCCGACCTGATCGACGAAGGGGAACTCCGCGAACAATTGGACCATGTGCGATCCCTGTCGCTTACCCGCGGAGAAAGCACCTGGCTGCGCGGGAACACCTTCTACGGCAAGCGGCAGATGTTCCGGTCGGACTTTATGGAGTGGTTCGAGGGCCTGCGCCTTCCGGCCTACCACCTGGAAAAGCGCGACGGGCAGTTCGAGTTGACCTTCGAAGGCCGCTGGCCCGAGGTCATGCTGTGGGAAATCCCGGCACTGGCGGTGCTGATGGAACTGCGGTCCCGGGCCGTCCTGAACGGGATGGGCCGGTTCGAGCTGCAGGTCCTTTACGCCCGGGGCATGACCCGGCTGTGGGAAAAGATCGAGCGTTTGCGCAAGATCGAAGGCCTGCGGATCGCCGACTTCGGCACCCGGCGCCGGCATTCTTTCCTGTGGCAGGATTGGTGTGTCCAGGCGATGCAGGAGGGGTTGGGGGGGAAGTTCACCGGGACCTCGAACTGCCTGATCGCCAAGAACCGGGACGTGGAGGCCATCGGGACAAACGCACATGAATTGCCGATGGTTTACAGTGCTTTGGCCGATAGTGATGCCGAGCTGCGGCAGGCCCCCTACCGGGTGCTTGAGGACTGGCAGGAAGAGCATGAGGGCAACCTGCGGATCATCCTGCCGGACACCTATGGCACCGAGGGCTTCCTGAAGAACGCGCCGGACTGGCTGGCGTCCTGGACCGGTATCCGCATCGATTCCGGCGACCCGGCGAAGGGGGCCGAGACGGCGATCAAGTGGTGGAAAAGCCGGGGAGAGGACCCGACGAAGAAGCTGGTCATCTTCTCGGACGGGCTGGACGTCGAAACGATCGAGCAGCTTTACGCCCAGTTCACTGGCCGGGTGAAAGTGTCCTTCGGCTGGGGCACGATGCTGACGAACGACTTCCGCGGGCTGGTGGCCGATGACGCGCTGGCACCCTTCAGCCTGGTCTGCAAGGCGCTGTCCGCGAACGGGCGGCCGACCGTCAAGCTGTCGGACAATCCGGCCAAGGCGATGGGGCCGAAGGACGAGATCGAACGCTACAAGCGGGTCTTCGGGGTCGGTCAGCAAGAGGTGCAAGAGGTCGTCGTCTGACCTACATGAACTGCGCGCCGATCCAGTAGAAGATCGCTCCCATCAGGGCGGCAGCGGGGATGGTGATGATCCAGGCCCAGACGATCTGCCCCGCGATGCCCCAGCGCACGGCATGGACGCGCCGCGCGGAGCCCACACCCACGATGGACGAGGTGATCGTGTGCGTGGTCGAGACCGGGATGCCCAGATAGGTCGCTCCGAACAGGGTCATCGCGCCTGCGGTTTCTGCCGCAGCGCCTTGCATCGGTGTCAGCCGGGTGATCTTGGATTCCATCGTATGCACGATCCGCCAGCCACCCAGCATGGTGCCGATCCCCATCACGGTGAAGCAGGACAGGACGACCCAGGCGGGGACGGTGAACTCGGAGTAATAGCCGTTCGCATAAAGCAGGACGGCAATGATCCCAGCGGTCTTCTGCGCGTCGTTCGAGCCGTGCCCGATGGAATAAAGCGCCGAGCTAACCAGCTGCAGCTTGCGGAACAACCCGTCGGTGCGGGCCGGGTTGGCCCGGATGAAAAGCCAGCTGACCAGCACGATCAGCAGCACTCCAAGCACAAAGCCCGTCACGGGTGACAGGACGATGGCGATCAGCGTCTTCGACAGCCCAGCCCACTGGATTGCCGGGAACCCCGCCTTGGCGACGCCCGCTCCGACGATCCCGCCCACCAGGGCATGCGACGAGGACGACGGAATCCCCAGCCGACAGGTGATGACGTTCCACACGATCGCCCCCATCAAGGCCCCGAAGATCACCGCGTTCGTCACCATGTCCGGGTCAATCAACCCCTTGCC
>JBJTSJ010000425.1:0-7909 GCA_046076605.1 Tabrizicola sp. | reverse complement strand
CTCTTCCGGGGCCACGACGCCCGCGCACAGAAGGGAGGCGCCGACGGCAAAGCGGCGACGCCCCGAAGGCGGAGCAGGTGGAAGATCAACGATCCGTTCGGCAAGAGCCATGCCGGTCCCCTTCTGGTGCAAGGCCAGACTGGCGGGACGCGAACGGGCCGTTAAGGTTTTGTGGCCGGAATCAGGCAGTTCGGCGGTATTTCATGGCCTCGGCAAAGCGTTCGAACAGGTAGAAGCTGTCCTGGGGCCCGGGCGAGGCTTCGGGGTGGTACTGGACCGAATAGACCGGCTTGCCGTCCACCGCGATGCCGCAGTTGGTGCCATCAAAGAGGCTCACGTGAGTTTCGCTGACCCCTTTCGGCAGGGTGTCGGCGTCGACGGTGAAGCCGTGGTTCATCGAGGTGATCTCGACCTTGCCGGTGGTCAGGTCCTTGACGGGATGGTTCGCGCCGTGGTGGCCGTGGTTCATCTTGCGGGTCTTGGCGCCAAGGGCCAGGGCCAGCATCTGGTGGCCAAGGCAGATGCCGAAGAGGGGCAGGTCCTTCTGCAGGACGCCCTGGATCATCGGCACGGCATAGGCGCCGGTCGCGGCCGGGTCGCCGGGGCCGTTCGACAGGAACACGCCTTCTGGGTTGTGAGAAAGGACGTCCTCGGCCGTGGCGGTGGCGGGCAGGACGGTAACCTCACACCCGACCGAAGCGAGGCAGCGCAGGATGTTGCGTTTCGCGCCGTAGTCGATGGCGACGACCTTGAAGCCCGGGCCTTCACGACGGGCATAGCCCTCGGGCCAGGCCCAACGCTTTTCGTCCCAGTGGTAGCTTTGCGCGCAGGTCACGTCTTTCGCTAGGTCGAGGCCGACGAGGCCCTTCCAGGCGCGGGCCTTGGCGACCATTTTCTCGATGTCGAAGCGGCCTTCGGGGTCATGGGCCAGCGTCACATGCGGCGCGCCCTGCTGGCGGATCGCCCGGGTCAGTCGCCGGGTGTCGATCCTGCCGATGCCGATCTTGCCGATCTTCAGAAGCCAGTCCGTCACCTCACCCGTGGCGCGCCAGTTCGAGGGTTCGGTCGGGTCCCACTTCACCACCATCCCGGCGGCGGCAGGGGTGCCGGTCTCGTCATCCTCGACCGTGACGCCGGTGTTGCCGATATGCGGGAAGGTGAAGGTCACGACCTGGCCCGCGTAGGAGGGGTCGGTCATGATTTCCTGGTAGCCGGTCATCGCGGTGTTGAAGACAAGCTCGGCCACCGTTTCGCCGGTGGCGCCGAAGCCGTGGCCGTAGAAGAGGGTGCCGTCGGCAAGTGCGAGGCAGGCGGTAGGCTTCTGCGGCGCAGGCATGGGCGACTCTCCCTTTGGGTAAATTGCGCGGAACCTAAGGAAAGGTGCGGGCAGGGTCAAGCCCGGTTGGGAAAAGGATTGTTGTTCTAATTCAATGGGTTGAGATTTGTAGCCAGAGTTGCGGTCAGGCCGGGTTAAGGGTATTGTCGGAAACTTGGGGAAACGACCGGAAAGACCATACCATGCTGCTTCGTGACCGTCTGCAGACGGCCCTCAAGGAGGCCATGAAGGCCAAGGAGGCGGACCGCCTGTCCACTCTGCGCCTGATTAACGCTGCCATCAAGGACCGTGAGATCGCGGTGCGGGGCGAAAGCGATGCGGGTGAGGTGGGCGAGGCCGAGATCCTGCAGATCATGGGCAAGATGGTGAAGCAGCGCCAGGAATCGGCGCGGGCCTATGAGGAAGGCGGGCGGCTGGAGCTGGCCGAAAGGGAACTGGCCGAAATCGGGGTGATCCAGGAATTCCTGCCGCGCCAGATGGATGCGGGCGAGATCGCGGCGGCGGTGGATGCGGCGGTGGCCGAGACCGGGGCGAGCAGTATCCGGGACGTGGGCAAGGTGATGGCGGCCTTGAAGGCGAAGTACACCGGCCAGATGGATTTCGGCGCGGTGGGCGCGCTGGTTAAGGGGCGGCTGGGCTAAATGCTGGCGGCGTTGGCATTGGCCTTCGACATGACATCGATCATGATGGTGATGTACCCGGGCCGCGAACGGGTTGAGGTCGAAAGCGGGGACGGCAAAACGGTCGTCTATGCCTGCAAGCCGGGACCCGAAGGCGAGAGCCCGCAGGAGCAAGCCGAGAAGGCACAGTTGGCGTTCTTGGAGAACGTCAACGGCATCACGGATGTCATAGTGGGGGAGGTGATGGCCAACAGCGACGAAAGCGAGCCTTCGATCCACGACGCGTATCGTCTGGGAAGCAAGATGCAATCCTGGGCGGCTGCGAACTTTGCGCATCTGGAAAAGACCTACGGCTGCGCATTGCTGGGGTGACGCGCGCCCCTTACCCATCCCCACAACATGAAGGGGGAGGGGAGGCGTGAGCCGCACTGTCAGCGCATGGCGCGCAGGCGGGATTGCAATTCGGTTCTGAGAGCGATGCGTTCGTCTTCGGACAGGAAGGCGCCGAGTTCGACCTCGCGCCCGTCGCCCTTGAGCGTCAGGTAGTTCGGGACCGGGCCCTCGGTTTCATGCAGACGGACCTGGACCCAATAGGGGTTCGCCTCCCAGTCCTGACGCTTGCCGCGCGGGCCGTGGCGGACGAGGGTGATGCGGTCGGGGGACAGCCGCAGGTCTTCGACGATGTCGCGGTCGCGGCCGTTCTTTCGCAGGGCGAACCAGATGGCCCAGATCGTGGCCAGAAGGAACGGGAGCAGCGCCCAGAGGACCGGGCTGCCGAGGATGCCCATCAGGGGCACGGCGATGAGAGCGGCGGTGAGGCCGACGAACCAGACAAAGCCGCGCTGGGTGAGCGACCGGTGCGGCCAGAGATGCAGGCGGTCCTCGCCGCCGTCGGGGGGAAGCCATTCGTAGGGCATGGCCCTGTTCTAAAGCCACCGTCCGGGAAGGGAACCCCCTGTGGCAGCTTGTCAGACCGGGCCCGAGTTGCAATCTTGTGCTTGGCGGAGCGTGCAGGGGACGGGATGGCGGGACGCATCATGGCGCTGGGTCCGGCGCATCTGGCTAAGGTCGCGCGGAAGGTTGACAGGGTGGCCTATCGGTCGCCCTTCACGAAACTGACGCGGGCCGACCGGGAAGCCGTGGCGGATCGGCTGGTGGCAGACCTGGCCGGGGGGCCGTTCTGGGTCTTCGCCTATGGCTCGTTGATCTGGAAGCCCGAGTTCGAGCATGTCGAGGAGCGGCGGGGGAGGGTGCATGGCTGGCGGCGGTCGTTCTGCCTTGGTATCGAGGATTGGCGCGCGACGCCCGACCAGCCGGGGCTGATGCTGGCGCTGGAACGCGGAGGGTCCTGTACCGGGGTCGCCTACCGGATGCCCGATGACAACGCGAAGGACCGGATACTGCGGCTGCTCGACCGCGAGATCGACTTTCACGAGGCGGTTCCCTGGCTGCGCTGGGTGACGGTGCGGTGCGCTCGGGGGCCGCTGCGGGCGCTGGCCTTCTACTGCGCGCCCGTGGGAGACCCGACGGTCGAGCGGTTGTCACCCGAGGATCAGGCCTGGCGGCTGGCGCGCGCGGTGGGGTATGTCGGCAGCTGCGCCGAATACCTTTTCAACACGGTCAGCCACCTGGAGGCGCTGGGGATCCGCGACCGCTATCTTTGGGAGTTGCAGGCGCGGGTGGCGGCCGAGATCGACCGGCTTTAGCCCTTCACCTGCACCAGGAAGTCCTGGAAGGCCTTGCGATAGGCGGCCGCGTCCTCGGCGTAAGAGCCGAGGTGGTCTGCGCCGGTCCAGAGTGGCACCGTCGGCGCGGTGCGGGCGGCAGAGAGGGCTTGCGAGGGGCCGATGGGCACGATGCGGTCGGCGCTGCCGTGGGCGATGAACAGCGGACCTGCGAAGGCTGCATAGGCATCGGCCACTTCGGCCTGGTCGAGGGGCAGGCTGGTCTTGAAGGGCAGGGCCTGCTTGGCCGTCCAGGCGAGGATCGAGGGGAGGGGCTTGCCCCCCGCCGCGGCAAGTTGGTCGATCACCGCGGAAAAGCTGATCGCAGGGCTGTCGAGGGCGATGGCCTGCACCCGACCGGCGAGGGGGCTTTGCTTCAGGAACTGGCCCAGGATCGCGCCGCCCATCGATTCGGCCACGACAACGACGCGGTCGGCGTCGGTCGGGGCCATGCGGGAAACCGCCGCCTCTAGGTCGGGCCATTCGGTCAGGCCGAAGCCGTAGCTGCCATCGGTTGATGCCGGGGCGCCGGGGTCGTTGCGGTAAGTGATCAGGAGGACGGACCAGCCGGCCTCGTGCAGGATCGAGAGCGCTCGGTAGCCGTCCTCGCGCGCGCCGGCGATGCCGTGGACATAGACGGCGCGCCCTGCTTCCGGTCCGGCTGCGGGTACCAGCCAGGCCTCGGTGGACCCGAGCGGGGTCTCCAGCGTCACCGTCTGGAAGGGCAGCGAGAGGGCCGTCATCGGGTCACCGCGGTAGCCGAGGGCCAGCGGTTCGGTCGGCGGTTCGGCGGTGGCGAGGAGGGTGGAGATGTTGCCGACCTTGAGGAGGCCGACTGTGCCATGGGCCAGGAAGTAACCGGTGATGCCGACATAGCCCATAAAGGCAGCCAGGATCAGCACCAGGATAAACACGACCACACGCATCGGATGACCCTTTCAGGAATGGAAAAGGCCCCGGGCATTTGCAGCCCGGGGCCCTTGGTTCAGATCAGGCGCTTAGTGCGCGTGGCCCTTGTCCCAGTCGGACTGCTTGGGCAGCTGCTCGAACGTGTGTTCGGGCGGCGGCGAGGGCAGGGTCCATTCCAGGGTGTCGGCGTATTCGTTCCAGTAGTTGTTCTCGGTCACGCGGCGGCCCCAGAGGAGCGTGTAGAACACGATCCCGATGAAGAACACGAAGGAGGCGAACGAGATGAAGGCACCGATCGAGGAGAACCAGTTCCAGTAGGCGAAAGCCTCCGGATAGTCGATGTAGCGCCGCGGCATGCCCTGGCGGCCCAGGAAGTGCTGCGGGAAGAAGGTCAGGTTCGAACCGATGAACATGGCCCAGAAGTGCAGCTTGCCCGCCCATTCCGGGTACTGGCGGCCCGACATCTTGCCGATCCAGAAGTAGACCCCGGCGAAGATCCCGAACACGGCGCCCAGCGACATCACATAGTGGAAGTGCGCGACGACGTAGTAGGTGTCGTGATAGGCGCGGTCCACCGGGGCCTGGGCCAGGACGATCCCGGTCACGCCACCGACTGTGAAGAGGAAAAGGAAGCCGAAGGCCCAGAGCATCGGGGTCTCGAAGGTGACCGAGCCGCCCCAGATCGTTGCGATCCAGGAGAAGATCTTGATCCCAGTCGGCACCGCGATGACCATCGTCGCCAGCATGAAGTAGGACTGCTGGGTCAGCGACATGCCCGCGGTGTACATGTGGTGCGCCCAGACGACGAAGCCGAGGACACCGATCGCCACCATCGCGTAGACCATCGGCAGGTAGCCGAAAATCGGCTTGCGGGCAAAGGTCGCGATCACCTGCGAGATGATCCCGAAAGCCGGGATGATGATGATGTACACTTCCGGGTGGCCGAAGAACCACAGGATGTGCTGGTAAAGCACCGGGTCACCGCCGCCCGAGGGCGAGAAGAAGGTTGTCCCGAAGTTGCGGTCGGTCAGCAGCATGGTGATGGCGCCAGCCAGCACCGGCAGGGCCAGAAGGATCAGCCAAGCGGTCACGAAGATCGACCAGCCGAAGAGCGGCACCTTGTGGAGCGTCATGCCCGGGGCGCGCATGTTCAGGAAGGTCGTGATCATGTTGATCGCGCCGAGGATCGAGGAGGCACCCGACAGGTGGACCGCGAAAATCGCCAGGTCCATCGCATAGCCGCCCTCGGCCGTGGTGGTCAGCGGCGGGTACAGCACCCAGCCCACGCCCGACCCCGTCCCAAGTTCGCCACCGCCGCCCGGCGCCAGCATCGACGCCACGCCCAGCGAGGTCCCGGCGACGTAGAGCCAGAAGGACAGGTT
This sequence comes from Tabrizicola sp., assembly GCA_046076605.1. GTDB lineage: Bacteria > Pseudomonadota > Alphaproteobacteria > Rhodobacterales > Rhodobacteraceae > Tabrizicola. The sequence goes on along the minus strand of JBJTSJ010000425.1, from coordinate 1,938 downwards.
GTTCATCCGCGGGAAGGCCATGTCCGGCGCGCCGATCTGCAGCGGCATGAAGTAGTTGCCAAAGCCGCCGAACAGCGCGGGAATCACGACGAAGAACATCATCAGGACGCCGTGATAGGTGATCATCACGTTCCAGAGGTGTCCGTTCGGGGTACAGACATCAGCCGAGGCGACGAAGCGCGCGCCTTCCTGGCACATGTACTGGACGCCCGGCTCCATCAGTTCAAGCCGCATGTACAGCGTGAAGATGACCGAGATCAGGCCAACTAGGCCACCGACAAAGAGATAGAGAATCCCGATGTCCTTGTGATTGGTCGACATGAACCACCGGGTGAAGAACCCGGGTTTGTGGTGTTCGTGGCCGTGGATGGCTGCGTCCGCCATTGGCTGCTCCCGCTTTGGTCGTTCCGTGATGCCGTTTGCAGCCCTTTTCGGTCCGCCCGGTTTCCCTTGTGAGCATGTCTTTAGCCGGGCCGGGTCAAGGTCGCAATGCACGACTTTGCCGCAGGGACCAGTTTTTGACCAAGAATCACGAAGGGCGCGGCCCATAGCTGGAACCGCGCCCCCGGGACTGTCGTTTCAGGCCGGATTACTGGGCGACCGAGGCGAGATAGGCCGCAACGTCCTCGCCGCCTGAGGCAAGCTTGAAGGACATCTTCGACTTGGCCGCATCATCGCCCAGAGCGGTCTTCAGATAGTCGGCGGGATTGGCCACATAGGCCGCAAGGCTGGTTTCGTCCCAGACGGCGCCGGTGGCACCGAGGGCCGCGAGCGACTCGCCATAGCTGAAATCGGGATCCGAGCCGATGCCGCGGCCAATGACGCCATACAGGTTCGGGCCGGTGCGGCCACCTTTCTGGATCTCGGTGCCGTCCGGAGCGATCACGGAGTGGCAGGCCCTGCACTTCTTGTACGTATCCTCGCCCGCAGCCGGATCACCCGCAAAGGCGGGCGCAGCCATGGCAGTGGCAGCGAAGGCAAGAACAGTGAAGCTCATCATTTTGTCCTCGTATACAAAGGGGCGCAACGCTGCGCTCCCACGACGGGAAGATGGGGGCGGCGGGCATTGATATGCAATAGCATCTTAGTGCTATGCGACATCTTTGCCCGTGCAGGTCGACTGGAAGCGCCGGTCGAAGGTAGCCATGAGGGCCGGGTCCAGGTCGGCCATCGTCACGGGCAGGCCTAGGTCGACCAGGCTGGTCACCCCGTGGTCGGTGATACCGCAGGGCACGATTCCGTCGAAATGCGACAGATCGGGTTCCACGTTGATCGAGATGCCGTGAAAGCTGACCCAGCGGCGCAGCTTGATACCGATCGCGGCGATCTTGTCTTCGGCGGGCTGGCCGTCGGGACCGGTACGGTCGGTCCGGGTCACCCAGACGCCGACGCGACCGGGGCGAATCTCTCCCCTGACGTTGAACTCGGCCAGTGTGGCGATGACCCAGTTTTCCAGGGCGCGGACAAAGCAGCGGACGTCCTCGCCCCGCGCCTTGACGTCGAGCATGGTGTAGATCACCCGCTGGCCAGGGCCGTGATATGTGTACTGCCCGCCCCGGCCCACCGGGTAGACCGGGAAGCGGTCGGGCTGAACCAGGTCTGCCGGTTTGGCCGAAGTGCCAGCGGTGTAAAGCGGCGGGTGTTCCAGAAGCCAGATCGCCTCGCCCGCGGTCCCGGCGTTCATGGCGGCGACATGGGCCTCCATCGCGGCGAGCGTCTCGGGGTAGGGGGCGAGCCCCGGGATATGCGTCCAGTCAACCATCAAAGTCCTCGGGGCGGTCGCCCATGAGATAGCGCGGGCCATGGCCGTGCCGGGCCGCGCGATCCTCGGGGTTATAGAGCGAACATTTGTCCAGCGACAGGCACCCGCAGCCGATGCAGCCGTCGAGCTTGTCGGCAAGCTGTTGCAGGGCGTCGATCCGCCGGGAGATTTCCGAA